>NZ_JACDCU010000359.1 GCF_013817365.1 Methylibium sp.
GACGCCCGGCTCGTACGGTGCCAGCGCGCTCACGTAGCCCAGCCGCACGCGCCAGGCCTGCAGCACGGTCGCCACCGTGGCCAGCGCGCCGTGCACGAGCAGGAAGGCCAGCGTGAAGGCGATCATGGCGTCGTGCGCGCTGCGGGTCGGCGACAGGGGTGCGGTGACGATCAGGGCCGCCAGCCCGCCGCAGGCGAGCAGCCCGAAGGCGGCCGCCAGCAGCAGCCGCGCGGTCAGGCCGCCGTCGTCGCGCCGGCGCAGCCGCCGCACGCTGAGTTGCATCAGCCCCACGCCGGCGACGAGGGCCAGCGTCACGGCCGCCAGCGGCCAGGTGCCAAGGGGCGAACGCTCCGGCGGCTGCCAGTTCGGCGCCACCGTCCACAGGAACAGCCAGCCGAAGATCAGCGAGCCGTACAGCGCCGCATCGGCCAGCAGGGTCACGCCCATGCCCCACAGCCCCGGACCGTCGAAGCTGCGCGAATGCAGCGGCAGCCCGCGTGGCAGGTCGTGCCCCTCGTGGGCGGCGGCCTTGGGATGCGCGCCGTTTTCCCACGACCAGCGCAGCAGCACGCCGACCGCCAGAAGCGCAGCGCCGGCGGCCACGACATAGAGCTTGAGCAGCAGCGAAACGCACATCAGCGTGACCAGCAGGCCGGCAATGAGCGGCAGCCAGGTGTTACCCGGCAGGTGGATCACCTCGCGCGGGCGCCCGCTCAGCGGGTCGATGCCCAGCGTTTCGCGCCGGCCGTGGCCGGCCTCCGGCAGCCCGTGCCGGCCTTCGGCGATGGTTTGCGGCAGATCGGGGTGATCCCACAGCGGATGCCGCGTGGCCAGCCGCGGCAGGCTCGCGAAGTTGTAGCTCCTGGGCGGTGTTGCGCTGGCCCACTCCAGGGTGTCGGCCTGCCAGGGATTCACGGGCGCCTTGCGGCCGTAGCGGAAGTGCAGCACGAAGTCGAGCAGCACGGTGGCCAGGCCGAAGGCCATCAGGAAACTGAAGATGGACGAGACCAGGTTGGGCCCGTCCCAGCCCAGGCCGGCGTCGTAGGTGTAGACGCGGCGCGGCATGCCGAGCAGGCCGGTCCAGTGCATCACGAGGAAGGTGCCGTTGAAGCCGACGAAGGTGAGCCAGAAACCCGCCTTGGCGAGCCGCTCCGAAGGCATGCGGCCGCTGAAGTGCGGCAGCCAGTAGTACACGCCGCCCAGCAGCGGAAACAGCATGCCGCCGATCAGCACGTAGTGGAAATGCGCGACCACGAAGTGCGTGTCGTGCACCTGCCAGTCGAAGGGCACGAAACCCAGCATCACGCCGGTGAGCCCGCCGGTCACGAAGATCACCAGGAAGCCGGCGATCCACAGCATCGGAGTCGACCACAGTGGCCGGCCGGTCCACAGCGTGGCGATCCAGGCGAACAACTGGATGCCGGTGGGCACCGCGACCAGCATGCTGGCCGCCGAGAAGAAGGCCTGGGCCAGCGCCGGGATGCCGACCGTGAACATGTGGTGGACCCACAGCCCGAAGCTGATGAAGCCGGTGGCCACCAGCGACACCACGACCCAGCGGTAGCCCACCAGCGGGCGGCGCGCGAAAACCGGCACCAGCGTGGAGACGATGCCCGCGGCCGGCAGGAAGATGATGTAGACCTCGGGGTGGCCGAACAGCCAGAACAGGTGCTGCCACAGCACCGGGTCGCCGCCGCGCTCGGGGTCGAAGAAGGCCCAGCCGGCGGCTCGCTCGAGCTCCAGCAGGATCGAGCCCAGCACCAGCGGCGGAAAGCCCACCACGATCATCATCGAGGTGACCAGCATCGCCCACGCGAAGATCGGCATCTGGTGCAGCCCCATGCCGGCCGCGCGCGTGCGCAGGATCGACACCGTGATCTCGATGCCGGCCGACAGCGTGGCGATCTCGATGAAGGTGATGCCGATCAGCCAGAAGTCGGAGTTCAGCCCCGGCGAGTACACGTCGCTCGACAGCGGCGTGTACATGAACCAGCCGGCGTTCGGCGCCACGCCAAGGAACAGGCTGCTCGTGAAAATGATGCCGCCGAACAGGTAGCACCAGTAGCCGAAGGCCGACAGGCGCGGAAACACCAGGTCGCGCGCGCCCAGCATCTTGGGCAGCAGGTAGGCCGCAAGTCCCTGGAGGATGGGCACGGCAAACAAAAACATCATCATCGTGCCGTGCACGGTGAAGGCCTGGTTGTAGGCCTCCGCGCCCATGAAGTCGTTGTTCGGCAGCGCGAGCTGCGTGCGTATCAGCATCGAGAGCAGCCCGGCGATCACGAAGAACACCGCGCCGGTCACCATGAAACGAAGCGCGATGCTGGTGTGGTTGACGACCGTCAGCGCGCGCCAGCCTGTCGGGTTGCCCCAGACGGCCTCGAACTCGTCGTGCAGCTCGGCCGGGTCGCGCGGTGCGGCGTGGGCGGTGGGCTCAGTCGTCATCGGAGGTTGCCGCTGTCGCTGCCGATTTCGCTTCTGCAGCCGTGGGCTGGGCCTGCAGCCAGGCCTCGAAAGCGGCGGGCTCCATCGCCCGCACCGTCATCGTCATGTGCGCATGGCCGAGACCGCAGAACTCGGCGCACTGGCCGCGAAAGACGCCCGGCTCGTCGGCCTGCAGGCGCACGACCAACGTGCGGCCGGGCACGGCGTCGAGCTTGCCGCCCAGCCGCGGCACCCAGAAGGAATGGATCACGTCGCGGCTGCTGGTATGGATGTCGATGGGCCGCCCCACCGGCACGCGCAGCTCGTTGCGCAGCCGCAGGCCGGTATCGGGATAGTGCAGTTCCCACCACCACTGGTGGCCGATGGCGTCGATGCGCAAGGGCGCCCGGCCGTCCTGCGCGCCGCCCGGCAGCGGCAGCTGGTGCAGCCCGGCCGGCGAGCCAAAGACGAGCAGGGCGGTGATGGCGGCCGTGGGCAGCACGATGCCGCCGCCGACGATCCAGCGCCGGCCGACTCGGCTCGCCTGCTCGGCCGGCAATGCGCGCGCGCGCCGCATCGCGAGAAGCCACACGATCACCACGAAGAGGAGCACCGCGCCGGCCACGCCGAACATCCACCACCACACGCCGGCGATGGCCCGTGCCGACGGGCCGGCCGGATCCAGCAGCGACTGCGGGCCTTCGCAGGCGGCCAGCAGCAGCGGCGCGGCGCACTGCAGAATGCGCCGATGAGCGCGCCCGAACCCATCCTGAGCCACGCCGCGATCGCGGGGCATCCGCTGCACCCGATGATGATTCACTTCCCGGTGGCGGCCTTGATCGCGCTGGTCGGCTCGGACGCGGCTTACATGAACAGCGGCGATCCGTTCTGGGCGCGGGCCGGCATATGGCTCGCCGGTGTGGGCGCGATCGGCGGCTGGGGCGCCAGCCTCGCCGGGCTCGTGGACCTGCTCACCGTCGCGCGCATCCGGCGCCTCGTCTCGGCCTGGGCCCATGCCCTCATTGCGGTGATGATGCTGTCGATGGCCACGTTCAACTGGCTGCTGCGCCTGGGCGAAGAGCCGGGCTTGCACGTGGTGCCCTGGGGCTTCGGCATGTCGCTCCTGACGGCCGGCTTCATCGGGCTGGCGGCCTACCTGGGCGGGCGCCTGGTCTATGAACACGCCGTGGGCGTTGACACCAGCGAGTGAACCGGCGGCACGCGGGCTCACTGGTGCGCCGGCGTGCTTCGCGCGGTTCCTCGGAGGGACGCAGCGCCCCCTTCGGAGCGGCCGGGCGGCGGCGCTCATGCGCTGCGCCGGCTCACAACGGCTTGCGCAGCACCAGCCACGCGATGCCTGCCAGCCACAGCAGCGAGGTGCCGGCGATTGCCCAGCAGCGCCCGCGCACGCCGCCTCCGGTGTCGCTCTCGGCGCGCAGGATCAGCGCACCGCAAGCCGCATGGCCGAGCACCAGCAGGCTCACGGTGGCCAGCTTGGCGATCAGCCACGGCGCGAGCGGCCCGTAGAACACGAAGATCGCCGTGCCCGAGCCGATCGCCAGCAGCGCCGCCGGCGTTGCGACAAGCGTGAACACCGCCCGGAGCACGTGCCGCCGCGGCGGATCGAACGCGGCAGCGCGGTCCGGGCCCGCTGCCGCAGCGATGGCCGCGGGCAGGTACAGCAAGGCCCCGCACCAGACGATGACCGAGGTGATGTGCAGCAGCTTGAGCCAGGGCACGGCTCACTCCGGCAAGAGCGCGAGCGCTGTGGCCCTGCGCCGAGAGCCTGCACTGCAGCGAACGGGCAGACCCCGGAGCCTTGCGATGGCGGTCATGGCGTGTTTTCCTCCTGTGGG
>NZ_JACDCU010000360.1 GCF_013817365.1 Methylibium sp.
GCGTACGAGCGCACGAGAGGCGGCGTGACGGCTGCGCGCCTCTTTGGCGGCCTATCCGCTTCGCTCGTCGGCCCGCGTCTTCTCAGAACTCGAACAATGTCAGACCGAGCCCCAGGCTCGTCTGCCGGAAGTTGTAGTCGAGCAGCGTCTCGGCATAGCCGCTGAAGACCTGCACATACCAGCGCAGTGCGCGGGGGTTGTCAGGCTCGACGGGGTAGGTCCAGTCGAACTGCAGCGAGCCGCGGTCCCAGCGCCGAAAGCTGGTGCGCCACTGCATCGAGGCGGTGGCGCGGCCGGGGGTCCAGGCGAGCAGCCAGTCGGTGTGGCCGCGGTAGTCGACGAGATCGGGGTTGTCGTCCTTCGAGGCGCTTTCCTTGAATCGGTAGTTGTAGCGCACCGACAGCGACACATCGTCGCGTTCCAGGCCGCCGCCGACGTACATGCGGTTCCAGCTCCGCGAAAGCGGCTCGGACTGCCCATTGGACTGGTGGGCCAGCGCCAGCATGCCGTAGCGCCACTGCCAGCCCCAGGGCAGTGCGCGCAGGCCCTGCGGCGTCGGCAGCACGTACATCAGCTCGGGCTCGTAGTCGGTGCTGCGAAACGGCGACGATTCGCTGGGCCGGTACACCTGCCAGAACGACTGCTGCGTGTAGCCGGCCCAGAGGTCGCCGCCGGGCAGCAGCAGGTTCTCCGCCAGCTTGGTGCGCAGCGAGATCTGCAGCTTGGCTTCGACCTTGCGGAAGTTGCCGAGTTGGCCGCTGCGGTCGCGCGCGGGGCTGGTGGGCGTCGAGTTGATGTCGGTGCTCACGTGCACCGGCAACACGAAATTGGGCCGGTAGCCGGTGAAATTGAAGGTGCCGCGCTTGTCGGCCTCGTCGAGTTCCCAGTACTTGGAAAGGAAGCTCGGGTGAGGCACCGGCGGGCCCTGCAGTCCCGGGCCGATCGGCTCGGGCGCGGCCATGAGGTCCGGCGTGCGGCGGGCCGGAACGGCCGGCGCCGAGGGGCGCGCTCGGCCGGCGAGGCCGTCGTAGCAGGCTAGGCGGGCGGCATCGTCGGAGAGCGCGGCGCAGTCACTCAGCGGCCGAGCCGGCTCTTGCGCGCGCAGCACTGCGGCGGGACCGAGCAGCAGCGCAAGGGCGAGGGCGGCGGCGGTGGTGGGTTTCAAAAGGCGTCTTCGGTCGCGGGCCGCGCGGATTCTGCCGCAGCGACCCGGACGTCGGGCCGTGGGGCGCTGCGAAGTTTTTGAATCGATGCGTCAATCGCGGTGAACCGGGGCGTCGGTACGGCCCTCTACAGTGATTCACGCCTCACGCCCGACCGAGCAACATGCCACCCCGCTACACCCCGACCGCGATCACGCTGCACTGGCTGCTCGCGCTGGCGCTGTTCGCGAGCCTCGGACTCGGCTGGTTCATGACCAGCCTCCCCTTCTCGCCGCTGCAGCTCAGGCTCTACAACTGGCACAAGTGGGCGGGCATCACCATCCTCGCGCTTTCCGCCGTGCGCCTGCTGTGGCGCCTGACGCACCGCCCGCCCGAGTTGCCGGCCCGCACCCTGAGCGCGATGCCGCCGTGGTAGCGCCGCGCCCACCATGCCACGCATGCGCTGATGTACGTGCTGTTCTTCGCCGTGCCGCTGGCCGGCTGGACCTACAGCTCCATGGCGGGCTTTCCGATCGTATGGTTCGGCGTGTTGCCGCTACCCGACCTGGTGGCGGTGGACAAGGAGTTCGCCAAAGTCATCAAACCAGTCCATGCCACCCTCGCCTACACGCTGCTAGCGCTGGTGGTGGTGCACATCGCCGCGGCGCTCAAGCACCAGTGGATCGACCGCGACGGCCTGCTCGAGCGGATGCGCTTCGGCGGCGCCGGATCGCCGAACGAACAAGAATGGACTGCCTCATGAAAACGCCCTGGCTGATCTGGACGCTTGCCGGCTTGCTGGCCGCGCCGCTGGCGCAAGCCCAGCCTGCTGCCGCCCGGCTGCTGCCCGCGCAAAGCGAGATCGTGTTCGTCAGCAAGCAGATGGGCGTGCCCGTCGAAGGCGAGTTCAAGCGCTTCGACGCGCAGATCGTCTTCGACCCCGGGTCGCCACAGGCCGGCTCCGTGGCGCTCACCATCGACACTGGCAGCGCCACCCTCGGCATTGCGGAGACCGACGCGGAACTGCCCAAGGCCGAATGGTTCGCCGCGGCGAAGTTCCCGCAGGCGCGCTTTCAATCGACGGCCATCAAGCCGCTGGGCAGCGGCAAGTACGAGGTGGCGGGCCGGCTCACCATCAAGGGCCACAGCCGCGATCTCGTCGTGCCGATCAGCCTGGCGCAGACCGGGAGCACCGGCATCGCGACCGGCAGCTTCACGCTCGAGCGGCTTGCGTTCAAGATCGGCGACGGCGAATGGGCCGACACCTCCCTGGTAGCCGACGACGTCCAGGTGCGCTTCAAGCTCGCGCTGGCCGGCTTGGCCGCACCGTGAGCGCACTCGCGTACCGCATTGCATTGCATTTGTTTTTCACTCCAGCAAGGACATCCGCATGAAGAGAATCCCGACGATCCTCGGCGCCGCCGCGCTCGCCCTCGCCGCCTCGAGCGGCGCCCGCGCCGAGCCGGTCACCTATGCGATCGACCCCACGCACACCTTCGTGACCTTCGAGTCGCTGCACTTCGGCACCTCGACCAACCGCGGGCGCTTCGACAAAAAGCAAGGCACGGTGGTGTTCGACCGCGCCGCGAAGACGGGCAAGGTCGAACTCACCATCGAGACCGGTTCCGTCAACACCGGTGTGGCCCCCTTCAACCAGCACCTCACCGGCAAGGATTTCTTCCGCAGCGACGAATTCCCCACCGCCACCTTCAAGAGCGACGACTTCCAGTTCGATGGCGACAAGCTCAGCGAAGTGGCCGGCACGCTGACCTTGCTCGGCAAGACCCATCCGGTCGTGCTCAAGGCGAGCCACTTCAACTGCTACCAGAACCCCATGCTCAAGCGCGAGGTCTGCGGTGGCGACTTCGAAACCACCATCCAGCGCAGCCAGTGGGGCATCACCTACGCCCTGCCGGTGCAGCCCGACGACATCCGCCTGCTGGTGCAGGTGGAGGCGGTCAGGCAATAGGGCAGACGGGCGCCGGAGCAGCCGGCCCTTGCGACGGCGCAGGGCGGCTGGCTCGCTACGATGCCCGCATGAAGCCCTGGCCCGCGATCCGCTGCGCTGCACGGGCCTTGGCCTGTGCGCTCGCGTTGGCGCCCTGGGCGGCTCACGCCGAGCCGGTGAGCTACGCGCTCGACCCCCATCACAGTTGGGTTCAGTTCGAGCTCTCCCACTTCGGCACCTCCACGATCCGCGGCCGGCTCGGGCCCGCCGAGGGCCGCATCCTCCTGGACCGCAGCGCGGGCAAGGGCACGGTCGGCATCACGGTGCCCACGGCCAGCGTGAGCACCGGCCTTTCCCTGTTCGACTGGCGCCTGCGCCGCGCCGACCTGCTGGCCGCCGAGGAGCACCCTACCGCCTGGTTCGTGGCACGCGAGCTTCGCTTCGACGGCGATCGCGTGGCCGAAGTGCGCGGCGAGTTCACCCTGCGCGGCACCAGCCGCCCGCTCACGCTCACCGCGCTGCGCTTCGGCTGCTTCGAGCATCCCGTTCTCGAACGCGAAGTCTGCGGCGGCGACTTCACGGGGCGCTTCTTGCGCAGCGACTACGGCATGGACTTCGGCCTGCCCTTCGTGGGCGATCGGGTGACGCTGACGGTGCAGGTCGAGGGGGTGCGGGAGGCCGCGCCGCCGCCGTGACGGCCGCCCGGCCCGGCCCCGGCCGAGCCACCGCTACAGTGGCGGCGTGACCCCCTCCTCATTGCGCCTGCCCGACGACCTCACCGTGTTCGAGCGCGGCTGGCTGTCCTCGAACAACGTGCTGATCCACGACCGCGACGACGATGCCGGCGGCGCGGTGCTGGTCGACAGCAGCCACTGCACGCACGCGGCGCAGACCGTCGCGCTGCTGCGCCAGGCGCTGGCGGGCGCGCCGCTCGGGCGCATCGTCAACACCCATCTGCACAGCGACCACTGCGGCGGCAACGCGGCGGTGGCGCAGGCCTTCGGCGCCGTGCCGATCGACGTGCCGCCCGGCGGCTTCGCTGCCGTTCAGCGCTGGGACGAAAAAGCACTCGGTTTTCGGCCGATCGGCCAGCGCTGCATGCGCTTCGCCGCGCGGGGCACGCTCGCGCCCGGTGGCCGCACGCGTCTGGGCGCGCGCGAGTGGGATGTCATCGCGGCCCCCGGCCACG
>NZ_JACDCU010000052.1 GCF_013817365.1 Methylibium sp.
GCGCCTCGAGGCCGCTGAGCGCGCCGCAGGCGGCATCTCTGATCGCACGCGACCCGGCGGCGCTCTGGAAGATCGCGCTCTTCATCTCGCTGCTCTTCAACGGGCTGCTGATCGTGTGGCTGCTGGCGTTGCCGCGCTGACCTCTGCAGCGGGGTGAACGAGGCGGGCCCGCCCGCCCTTTTCGGCCCAGGTGCGGGTCCAGCGAATCTGCATCACCCGCATCACCAGCAACACCGCCGCTGCCAGCACCGCGAACAGCACGAAGCCCCACACATAGCTGCCGAGGTACTGCTTCGACAAGCCCATCGCGGTGGGCACCAGGGCGCCGCCCAGCGCGCCGATCTCGCCGATCATCGAACCGGCCACCGCGGTGGTCGACGGCCAGCGCAGCGGCACGAGTTGAAAGAGAGCGCCGTTGCCCGCACCGAGCGCCGCAAAGCACAGCATCAGCAGCAGCGTGGTCACCACCAGCGAGGCGGACGCCAGACCGATCAGCGGCAGGCACACCGCCACGACCACCAGCACGACGCTCAGGGTGTTGACGCCGCCCCAACGGTCGGAGACCCAGCCGCCGGCCACGCGCAGCGCCGCCCCCATGAAGGCGGCGAGCATCGTCAGTTGGCCGGCCTGCACCTTGCTCACGCCGAACTGGTCGTAGTAGTACGAGGGCAGGAAGGTGATGAGCCCGATGAAGCCGCCGAAGGTCACGCCGTAGATCAGGCTGAAGACCCAGCCGTCCTTCTCGAACAGGCAGGCCACGTGTTCGCGCAGGCCGGCGTGGGCGTCCACATCCGGCGGCTCCTTGGCGAGCAGGATCATGACTGCCATGGGCACGGCAATGGTCACGGCGGCGATCCCGTAGACGGCCTGCCAGCCCAGCCATTGCGCCAGCGGCGGCGCGACCAGCACCGAGACCGCGGTGCCCACGTTGCCGGCGCCCACCAGCCCCATCGCCAGCCCCTTGTGCTGCGGCGGGAACCAGCCCGAACCGAGCGACAGCGCCACGCCGAAGCTCGCGCCTGCAATGCCCAGCAGCACGCCCATGGCGAGCAGGTCGTTGTAGCTCTCGACCCGGAAGTAGCCGTAGAGCAGGGCGACGGCGATCAGCGCCATCTCGACCATCGTGGCGCGCTTGCGGCCGATGTACTGCGCCAGCACGCCTAGCGGAAAGCGCATCAGCGCGCCCGCCACGATCGGGATGGAAAGCATCAGGCCGATCTGCGCCGGGCTGAGCCGGTACGTCTCGGCGATGAACGGTGCCATCGCGCCGTTGAGCACCCAGACGCAGCACGAGAACATGAAGTAGAGCGTCGCCGCGAAGAGGGTCGGCCCGTGGCCGGATCGGAGGAAGTCTTTGAAGCCGGAGCGGGCGGGGCGAGCGACAGGCATGGGCGATGGGGCGGGAACCGGAAGCAGGAAGAAGGGTCGTACGGCGAGACCAGCGCCGCACGATTCGGGACAGAACACGACGCTGTGGACGGCAGGCGAATTAGCAGTAAGCGTGCCAAATCGGACGAGCGCTGCCATGCGTTCAGCGCGCGGCGCCCGCTTTGAAGCGGGGCTTCGCGTGCCGGCATTCACAAGCTTGGTGCGGCAATGCGACAAGCTGGTGCAGTGGGTGCAGCGTTGCGAGCGGCGCGTCACGGCGACTTCGCCGCGCGATCGCTACAAGCACCGGGCCGCAAGCAGGGGGCCGCAAGCAGGGGGGCGCAAGCGCGACTTGCGGGTCTTATCATTCATTCACACCATCGGTGGCGGGCTGCCGCCATCAATCCGTCATGAGCCTGCCGCCCGATTCTTCCGTGAACGTTTCCAACCTGAGCGCAGCAATCGATGCACTCGGCCTCGCGCTGTACGTCAAGGATGCCGCGGGCCGCTACACGCACCTCAATGAGGCGGCCGCTGCCATGTTGGGGGGCGCCCAGCCTGACCGCAGCGATGCCGACATGCAGACGCCGGCGACGGCGGGGGCGCTGCGCGCTGCGGACCAGTCGGCGCTGTCTCAGCAAGACACCACGTTGTCCGAGCACAGCCTCGACATCGGCGGAAAGCGTCGCGAAGTCGTCGCTGTGCGGGTGCCGCTGGGTGGCGGCGCGCTGCTCGGTCTGTGGCTCGAGCGCAGCGAGCGCACCCGCCTGGCCGGTGACCTTCAGCAAGCGCTCACCCAACTCGAAGACCAGCAGCGCACCAACGAATTGCTGCGCGGCGAGATCGAAGGCCGTGCTCAGCAAGACGGGGCCACGCGGCTGGTGCGTCGCGAGCAGTTCGAGGACCAGCTGCGTCGCGAGATCGATCTTTCCTTGCGCGAACACCGCGAGTTCGCGGTGGTCTATGTGCACGTCGACCCGGCCCCGGACGGCACCCCGCCGCAAGACAGCTCCGGCCGCGACCGGGTGATCGAGGCGCTCGGCCGCCTCTTGCGCGGCAACACCCGCGCGATGGATGCGCCCAGCCAGCTCGACGGCGAACGCTTCGCGGTGCTGCTGTCGGGCGTGGGCCTGGCGACCGCGCATTCGCGCATGGAGGGCCTGCGCCGCCAGTGCGCGACGCAGATCGTCGTGCGCCAGGGTGCCGCGCTTCGCTTCACCGTGTCGATGGGGGTGGCGAGCTTCCCGCACACCTCGCAGACCCAGGCGGGGCTGTTGCATGCGGCCGAGGCCGCGCTGGCGCAGGCGCGCGGGCGCGGTGGCAACCATGTGGCGCTGGCCAGCATCGCTTTCGGGGGCGTGCCGGCGGCCTGAAGAAGGGGCGTTCGGCCGCGCTCAGGTGGCTGCGCTCACGGCCTAGTTTCGGCTCGCGGGTGCCTTGGCTATGGCAACGGCTGCCGCATCCGGCCGCGCTGGCAAGGCATCAGCTCAACCCTTTGTAGAGCATGTACGCCCCCAGGCCGTACAGCATCACCGCAAAAACTCGTCTGAGCTGGCGCATGTCGAGCGCGTGCGCCGCGCGCGCGCCCAGCGGCGCGGTGATCACGCTGGCGATCGAAATCACGAACAGCGCCGGCAGGTACAGAAAGCCGAGCGTGCCACCGGGCAGTCCCTGCAGGTCGCGGCCAGCGAAGATGTAGCCCACCGTGCCGGCCAGCGCGACCGGAAAACCGAGCGCCGCCGACGTGCCGACCGCGTGGTGGATCGGCACGTTGCAGCGGGTCATGAAGGGGACCGATATGAACGCGCCGCCCGCGCCGACCAGCGCGGACAACAGGCCGATCACGCTACCCGTGCCGAACAGCCCTGCGCCGCCGGGCAACTCCCGAGTGGGCTCGGGCTTGCGCCCGATCAGCATCTGCGTCGCCGCAAAGCTCACGAAAGCCGCGAACAGCAGCGCCAGCACTTGCACCGGCAAGGCCTCGGCAAGCTGGGCGCCGAGCAACGAGCCGACCACGATGCCGGGTGCGAGCAGCTTCACGATAGGCCAGCGCACGGCGCCGCGCACATGGTGCGCGCGCACGGAAGAGATAGAGGTGAAGCAGATGGTCGCCAGCGAAGTCGCCACCGCGACCTTCACCGTCAACTCCGCCGGAAAGCCCTCGAGCGTGAGCAGGAAGGTCATGAACGGCACCATCAGCATGCCGCCGCCGACACCGAGCAGCCCCGCCATGAAGCCGGCAAAGCTGCCGAGCAGCAGCAACTGGGCGATCAGCAGGCCGGTGGGCATTACGGAGGAGTCGCGCTGCCGGCCAGC
The DNA here is from genome assembly GCF_013817365.1 of Methylibium sp. GTDB lineage: Bacteria > Pseudomonadota > Gammaproteobacteria > Burkholderiales > Burkholderiaceae_C > Methylibium. Next base: position 3,685 of record NZ_JACDCU010000052.1, read on the forward strand.
AGGCTCAGCACCGCGTCCCACTCGCTCCGGCTGACCGGCGTGATCGACAGGCGGTTGCCCCGCTGCAGCACGCGCATCGTCGCCAGTGCCGGCGCGGCGCGCATCTCGGTCAGCGACAGCAGGCGGGTCTTGCGAACCAGGCGAACGTCCACACCGACCCAGCGCGGCACGTCGCGCTTTGCTGCAGCGTCGAAATAGGGACTGTCCGGTTCAAACTGCGTTTCGTCGGGGAGCGCTCGGGACGCGACTTCGGCAAGCCCGGCCACGCCGGGCTGCGGGCACGACGAGTGATAGAACAGCACGCCGTCACCGACTCCGAAATCGTCTCGCATGAAGTTGCGTGCCTGGTAGTTGCGCACGCCGGTCCATGCCAAGGTCTGCCGAGGCGCGCGCGCAAGGTCGTCGATCGAGACCTCGTCGGGCTCGGACTTCATCAGCCAGTAGGCCATGGGGGGAGGGCAAAGAAAAGCGGGGGGTGTCCGCCACGAGCCGGGAGCCGCATTCCTGAACCCAGGGTTCAGGTGGGCGAGGTCAGCGATGCTTCGGGTTCATCTGACGCGAGACGATCACGCCCGCATCGCGATGTTCCAAGCCCCTGCTCTTTCGAGCATCGGTTCAAGGAAATAAAAGCTCCCGCGAACGCGACGGACCAAGTCAGTTTACGCCTCGCGCCATGACTCGCGGGCGAATTCACAGCAATTGACCGTCGTGCCCGAGGGCTTCGTCGATGCGCGTGACCAGCGCATCGATATCGACGTTGCCGGTCGCAGCCGAGTCGTTCGCGGCCATCGGCCGCTCGGCCTGAACGTAGGCCAGGTTGAGCGCGGCCAGCACCGCGATGCGCTCGCGTGCGCGCACCTTGCCGGCGTCACGGATCGCGCACATTTCCTGGTCGACATTGCCCACCGCTTCGAGCAAGGCCCGCTCGCCGCCTTCGGGGCAGCCGAGGATGTAGCTCTGGCCCATGATGGTGACTTCGAGCTGCTTCATTTGCGCGTTTTCTCGTCGGAAGGATCGGCCACCGCACCGGCCGCCGCATCAGTCACCGGCAGGCGATCGAGCAGGGCATCGACACGCTGGCGTGCCGCTGTCAGGCGCGAGCGCAGCGAATCTCGCTCGAGGGTGACGCCGGCCAACTGCTCGACCGTCAGCGCATGCGTGCGCTGCAATTCCTGATGGCGAAGGAGCAGTCGCTCCACGCGCTCGGCCAGTTCTTCTATGGTTGCCATGCTCTCCCCGCGGGTGCTTGCAATTGTAGGGGGCCGCCTTGCCCGGCTTACACTGCGCCGCGTTGGTGCTCGTGCCGGTCTTCACGCCGGCACAGTTAAACGGGAAGCAGAGGAGATCCGCCCTTCGGGTGCGTTTCCAGCCTGCGCTGCCCCCGCAACGGTCAGCGGACGAAGCCCGAGGTTTTTACTTCGAGTTTCCGCTCTTGCGCACATGCCACTGGCAGCCAACGCTGCTGGGAAGGTCGCAAGGGTTGCTCCGCCAGCCCGGATACCGGCCAACGAGGCGGCGTGCTGCGTGAGCGGTGCGCCATGAGGTGGGCGCTTGCGGGGAAGCCGGCGCGCACGATTGCGTCGGTAGCTTTCCATGTCTTGTTTCTCCAAGGGGTCGTCCGCACCCCGTGCCGGCGTGCGTCACGCCGCAATCCGTTTGTCCTTCCTGTTCGCCATCGCTGCTTCAGCCGCATCCTCGGGGCCGGCTTGGGCCCAGTCGGCGCGCGCGGCGCCGCTGCCTTCCGTCGTGGTCACGGCGGCGCGCACCGAGACCCGCATCGACGAAACCCTGGCCGACGTGACCGTGATCGACCGCGCCGAGATCGAGCGCGCGACCGGCCGCACGCTGCCGGAACTGCTCGCCCAGCAGCCGGGCGTGCAGTTCGCGTCGAACGGCGGTCTGGGCAAACTGAGCAGCGTGTTCCTGCGCGGTCTGGAGTCGCGCCACACCTTGCTGCTGATCGACGGCGTGCGCTACGGCTCGGCCACGGTGGGCATTCCCATCTGGGAGAACCTGCCGCTCGACGAGATCGAGCGCATCGAGATCGTGCGCGGCCCGCTCTCCGGGCTTTACGGCAGCGACGCGGTCGGCGGCGTGATCCAGATCTTTACGCGCCGCGGTGCGCCGGGCCTGCGCACCAACGCGAGCCTCAGTGCCGGCAGCGACCGCTACGGCCAGGGCACGGCGGGCCTGCGTTTCGGGTCGGGCGCATTCGACGGCGCGGTGCAGCTCAGCCACACCCGCACGCGCGGCTTCTCTGCAACCAACCCGCAGGCACTGTTCGGCAGCTTCAATGACGATGACGACGGCTTCCGGCAGAACGCCGGCACCGTGCAGCTCGGCGTGAAGTTCGGCGCCGGCTGGCGCGCCGACTTGCGCGCCTTGCAGTCCGAGGGCAAGACGGAGTACGACGACGGACCCGGCGCCGACAGTCGTGCGGAACTGCGCGCCTCGGTGCAGTCGCTGGCGGTGGGCGGGCCGGTCACGGACGACTGGCGCTCGCTGGTTCGCCTCTCGCGTTCGCGCGACGACTTCGACACGATCGCCAGCGCCTCGCCGTTCGCCGGCCTGGGCACCACCCGGACCGTGCAGCGCCAGCTCAGTTGGGAGAACAACATCGCCACGCGCTTGGGCAGCGCCTTGCTGCTGGCCGAGCGCATCGAGCAGGACGTGAGCCGCCCGGGCGACCCGTATGTCGTCTCGGACCGCAGCATCAACGGCGTGGCGGCGGGCCTCAACGGCAAGGCCGGCGTGCACACCTGGCAAGGCAATCTTCGCCATGACCGCAACTCGCAGTTCGGCTCGCAGACGACGGGCAGCCTGGGTTACGGCGTCGACATCACGTCTGCGCTGCGCGCCGGCTTCTCCTACGGCACGAGCTTCGTCGCGCCCAGCTTCAACCAGCTGTATTTCCCCAACTTCGGCAGCCCCGATCTGTTGCCGGAGGAAGGCCGCCACCGCGAGCTGAGCCTGCGCTGGGCCGACGCGGGCCACGAGGTCCGCGCGGCCTGGTTCGCGAACCGCATCGACGGGTATGTGACGCCGGGGCCGAACCCGTCGAACACCGACGCACGCATCGACGGCTTCAGTCTCGGCTACGACGTGCACCTCGGGCGCTGGCACGTCGCTGCGTCCGCCGAGCTGATCGATCCGCGCAACGACTCGCGCAGCAGCCCGAACTTCGGCAAGCAACTGCCGCGGCGCGCGAAGGAAAGCGTCAAGGCCAGCGCCGGGGTCGATCTCGGCGCCTGGCAACTCGGCGGAAGACTGGCCGCCTTCGGCCGGCGCTTCGATGACCAGGCCAACACGCTGCCGGTGGGCGGCTACGGCGTCGCCGATCTGTATGCCGACTGGCGCCTTGCGTCCGAATGGACCTTGGGGCTGCGTTTGAACAACGTGGCCGACAAATCCTACGAGACGGCCTATGGCTTCAACCAGCCGGCGCGCCAGGGCTTCGTGACGCTGCGCTACAGCGGCCGGTGAGCGGATAGTGCGCACATGGCTGAGCTGACGGCGATCGATGGGCGATCGTGCCTGCGCAGGGGCGCTGTGGCAGGGCTGATCACGCTGGCGTTGCTGGCGCCGGCGTCGGCGGCGACGGTCGATCCGGGCAGCGCCGAGGCCGCGCCAAGGGCTCCGGAGAATGGCGCGATTGCGCTGCTCGCCATGCGGAGCGGGGTCACTGCGCAGGCGAAGCCGCAAGGCTTCAGGGCCGCGCAGACGAGTCCGCGCAGCGCGCCGACCGAGCGGATCACGGTGCGCGACGACCGCGGCGTCTCGTTGTCCTTCGCGGCGCCGCCGGCGCGCATCGTGAGCCTGCTGCCCTCGTTGACCGAGAGCGTGTGTGCGCTGGGTGGTTGCGCGCGTCTCGTCGGCATCGACCGCTTTTCGGACTGGCCGAGTGAAGTGCAATCGCTGCCCCGGCTCGGCGGTCTGGAAGACGCGCAAATCGAACGCATCGTGGCGCTCGAGCCCGACGTGGTGCTGGCCGCGGCCTCGGCCCGCTCGACGCAGCGGCTCGAGGCCTTGGGCTTGAAGGTGCTCGTGGTGGAGTCGCAGACGCATGCCGACGTGAAGCGCACGCTGGGCCTGCTGGCGCGGCTGCTTGGAACGCCGGACGAGGCGGCCCGGCTGTGGTCGGCGATCGAGCAGGATCTGCAGCGCGCCGCCGCGCTTGTGCCGCCGGCGCGGCGCGGCCAGCGCGTCTATTTCGAGGTCGCCTCGGCGCCCTATGCCGCGGGGGCCGCTTCCTTCATCGGCGAGACCTTGGCGCGTCTGGGCATGGCCAATGCGGTGCCGGCCGAGCTCGGGCCGTTTCCCAAGCTCAACCCGGAGTACGTGGTGCGCATTCAGCCCGATATCGTGATGGCGGTGCAGCGCGAGATCGACGCGATGCCGCGCCGCCCGGGCTGGCGCCACCTGCGCGCCCTGCAGCAGCAGCGCACCTGCGGCTTCGCGGCCGGGCGCTACGAGATGCTGGTGCGACCCGGCCCGCGGCTCGGCGAGGCGGCGCTGCAGCTAGCTGACTGTCTGGCCATGCTGGAGCCGCGCTGATGCACGAAGCCCGGGCAGTTACCGAACGCGCACGTCGCCTGCGGCTGAACCTTGGCCTTGCGGTGACCGCGCTGCTCCTGACTGCTGCCGGCCTCATGGCCGGCAGCGAGGGCTGGTCCTGGCGCTCGCTGATGGCGCCGGATGCAGCACTGATCGTCGGTGAGATTCGCGCGCCTCGCACGCTGGGAGCCTGGTTCACCGGCGCGCTGCTGGGCCTGGCGGGGGCGGTGGCGCAAGGCCTGTTCCGCAACCCGCTGGCCGACCCGTATCTGCTCGGCTCGGCCTCGGGCGCCTCGCTCGGCGTGGTGCTGGTGCTGGCTGCGAGCGCGCTCGGTGGGCAGGCGATCAGCCTGGCGAGCGTCGATGCGCTGCTGCGCGTGGGATTGGTCGGTGCGGCCTTCGCCGGCGCACTCGGCGGCGTGCTGCTGACTTTGCTGCTGGCCACCGGCGCGCAGCAGACCACGCGGCTGCTGCTGGCCGGCGTGGTGGTCGGCGTGGTGCTGAGCGCGATCAGCGACCTGGTGACGACGGCGGCGCCCGATGCGCTGCGCGGCAAGGAGGTCTTCATGCTCGGCAGCACCGGCTTTCTCGGCTGGCCAGCGGTGCTGTTGATGGCGGCCGGGCTCGCGCTGGTGTTGCCGCTGGCCTGGCGGCTCGCCCGCGCGCTCGACGCCCTGAGCCTGGGCGAGGCGACGGCCCTCACCCTCGGGTTGCCGCTGGCGCGGTTGCGCATCGTGCTCGTGGCGGTGTTGGCGCTGGCCACTGGCCTGGCGGTGTCGCAGGCGGGCCTGATCGCATTCGTCGGCCTCGTGGCGCCGCACCTGGTGCGGCGTTTCGCGCCGGCGCCACAGGGCTACACGTTGGTCGCGAGCGCGGCGATGGGCGGGGTGCTTCTCCTGGCTGCCGATGTGCTGGCCCGCACGCTGATCGCACCGCAGGAGCTGCCGGTGGGCGTGCTCACTGCCGTGCTCGGTGGGGGCTACCTGCTGTGGCTGTTGCATCGAAGGGGCGTCCGGTGAGACCGTCGTCGGCACCCCTGAGGACACCCAGTGCCCCCTCGGCAACCCGGATGCGATTCGTCGCGGTCGAGGCGTCTTCATGAGCAGCGCCGCTTTGCGCGTCCATGCGCTGCACATGAGTCTCGGCGGGCACGAGGTCTTGCGCGGGGTATCGCTCGATTTCGCGGTGGGCTGGACGGCCATCGTCGGCCCGAACGGCGCAGGCAAATCGACTTTGCTGCACGTGCTGGCGGGCTTGCTGAAACCGGCCGCCGGCCGGGTGGAGCTGGCCGGCCAGGCGCTGGCTCACTGGAGCGCGCGCCAGCGCGGGCAGCGCCTGGCCTGGCTGTCGCAGCAGGGCGAGGCTACCGGCGAGCTGACGGTGCGCGAGGTCGTGCACCTCGGCCGCCTGCCTCTCCTCGGGTTGTTCGCGGTGCCGGGCCCCGCCGACGAGGCCGCGGTCGATGAGGCCATCGCCGCGACCGAATGCGCGGCCTGGCAACACCGGCGCCTGCACGAGCTCTCGGGCGGCGAACGCCAGCGTGCGCTGCTCGCGCGGGCGCTGGCGACGCAGGCGCCCGTGCTGTTGCTCGACGAACCCACCACCCACCTCGACCCGCCGCACCAGGTCGCGCTGGTCAAGCTGCTGCGCCGGCTGGGCCGCACGCGGACGGTCGTCAGCGTGCTGCACGACCTGCCGCTGGCCTTGCAGGCCGATCGCCTGGTCGTGCTCGAACAAGGCCACGTGCGCGCCGAGGGTGCGCACGACGATCCGGTGCTGCATGCGACGCTCGTGGCAGTGTTCGGCGGCGCGCTGCGGGTCGAGCCGCTGGCAGGGAGTTCCGCGGGGCGCTACGTCACCGTGCCCAACCTGGAGGCCTGAAGCATGAAAGTTCGAGTGCTTTTTTCCTCCATGCTCGCGGCCGGAAGCGGGGTCGCCGACTTCGTTCAGCAAATTCTTATTCACTGCGTCGGCGACCCCGCTTCCGTCCGGGCCGGCGCTTTCGGGGCAGCGCAAGAGCCCGCTGCTGCCGGCTTCGTTCACGCCCACATGACCGAAGGCCTTGAACACCGATGACCCACCCACCCCGCACCGCGATCAGTTGGAGCGCCGGCAAGGATTCGTGCCTGGCTTGGCTGCGCGCTCAGGAACAGGGCTTGAACGTGTCCACCTTCGTGACGATGTGCGAACCCGGCGGCACGAGCAAGTCGCACGCGCTGCCGCCCGAACTGGTCGCCGCCCAGGTGCGTGCGATCGGCGGCGAGTGGTGGCCGGTCGAGGCCGGGCCCGGCGAGTACGCCGCAGTCTTCGATGCGACGCTGCGCCGCCTGGTCGCCTCCGGCCACAGCCACCTCGTGTTCGGCGACATCGATCTGCAGGCCCACCGCGACTGGCTGGAGCCGGCCTGCGCAAAGGCGGGCTTGGTCGCGGTATTTCCGCTGTGGGGCGAGCCGCGCGCGGCCATCGCACAGGAGATCGTGCGACGCGGCATTCGCGCGCGCCTGGTGTGCGTCGATACGCGCTGGCTCGACGCCTCGTACTGCGGCACCGACTACGGCGCCGCGCTGCTCGCACGCCTTCCGGCCGGCGTGTGCCCCTGCGGCGAGGGCGGCGAGTTCCATACCTTCGTCTTCGATGCACCGGGCTTCGCTCAGCCTCTGGCGATCGACTCCGGCGAGCAGCGCCGCGTGCGCTCGGTGCCGCCGCTGGCACCCACCGAGTTGGTGCTGCAGACGCCGAGCTTGTGCCCGAGGACGCCACGATGACAGCCCGAGCCGTCATGGTGCTCGGCACCACCAGCGGCGCCGGCAAGAGCTGGCTGGCGACGGCGCTGTGCCGCTGGTACGCGCGCCAGGGCTTGAAGGTTGCGCCCTTCAAGGCGCAGAACATGAGCAACAACGCGCGTGTCGTGCCCGGGCCGCTCGGACGGCTCGGGGAGATCGGCAGCGCGCAATACTTCCAGGCGATGGCGGCGCGCGCGGCACCCGAGGTGCGCATGAATCCGGTGCTGCTCAAACCCGAGCGCGACACCGCGAGCCAGGTCGTCGTGCTCGGCGAGGTGCGGCCCGATCTTGCCGCCGTGCCCTGGCGCGAACGCAGCGAGCTGTTGTGGCCCTTCGCGCGTGAGGCGCTGCACGCGCTGATGAGCGAGAACGACGTCGTCGTGATCGAAGGCGCCGGCTCGCCGGCCGAGATCAACCTGCACGCGAGCGACTACGTCAACATGCGCACCGCGCTCGCGGCGCGGGCGGCCTGCCTGCTGGTCAGCGACATCGACCGCGGCGGCGCCTTCGCCCACCTCTACGGCACGCACCGGCTGCTGCCCGAGGCCGAGCGCGCGCTGATCCGCGGCTTCGTGCTCAATCGCTTTCGGGGGGATGCCGGCTTGCTCGCGCCGGGGCCGCAACAGTTGCAGGCCTTGACCGGCGTGCCGACCGTCGCGGTGCTGCCGATGTGGCGCGGCCACGGGTTACCCGAAGAAGACGGCCTGCACGACGACGGACCTCCGTCGCGCATCGCGAGCTTTGCGGCGCCGAGCAGCAAGCCCGATGGCGATGCCGACGGCAATCGCGGCGGTGCCAGCGACGGCAATGATGGCGGCATCGGCATCGGCATCGGCGGTGGCGGTGGCGGTGGCGGTGGCATCGGTGGTGGCATCGGCGGTGGCGGCAGCAGCAGCGGAAGCGGCGATACCAACGGCAGCGGCAACCGTACCGGTGCGCGCTGCCGCATCGCGATCGTCGCCTACCCGCGCATCAGCAACCTCGACGAGTTTCAGCCGCTGCGCAGCGTGCCCGGCGCGACGCTGGCCTGGGCACGCAGCCCGGCCGATCTCTTTGGTGCCGACTGGATCGTCCTGCCCGGCTCCAAGCACACCGTCGGCGACCTCGCCTGGTTGCGCACCCAGGGCCTCGACGCCGTGATCGCCCGTCATGCCGCGCGCGGAGGCCGCGTGCTCGGCTTGTGTGGTGGCCTGCAGATGCTGGGCGAGGCGCTCGTCGATCCGCTCGGCGTGGAAGGCGGCGCCGAGAGCAACGCGCCGGGCCTCGGCCTGCTGCCGCTGGTCACCGCTTTCGAGCGCGACAAGCTTTTGCGCCACACCCGCGCGAGCTTCGCCGCGCTCGACGGCGAGTGGTCGGCGCTCTCGCACCTGAGCTTCGACGGCTACGAGATCCGCCATGGCCGCAGCGTGCAGCATCCCGCGATGGAGCCCGCCGCCGTGGCGCTGCGCAATGCCGAAGGCGAGCCCATCGGCTGGCAGCAGGGTAGCGTCCTCGGCCTGTACGCACACGGCCTGTTCGAGTCGGCCGACGTGCTGCGCACGCTGTTCGGTGCAGGCGTGCGGGCGCTCGACGTGGTGTTCGACGGGCTGGCCGATTTCATCGACGTGCACTTCGAGCCGGGCGTATTGCTGCGCCTGCTCGAAGCCCAGGGCCCGGCGCCATGACCGGCCCGCGCCGCATCGCCTGCCTGTCCACCGAGGCGGTCGAGGTGCTGTGGCGCCTGGGTGCGCAAGACCGCGTTGCCGGCATCTCGGGCTACAGCGTCTATCCACCCGAAGCGAGGCAGCAAAAGCCCAAGGTCAGCGGCTTCTCGACCCTGCGCATGGACAGGCTGCTGGCGGTGAAGCCCGATCTCGTTATCGGCTTCTCGGACCTGCAGCGGCCGCTGCTCGACCAGTGCGAAGCGCAAGGCCTGCCGGTGCTGTGGTTCGACCACCGCGACATCGCCGGCATCCACGCGATGGTGGGCGCGCTCGGCGAACTCGTCGAAGAGCGAGCCGCGGCCACGCAGCTCCGTGGCGAACTGCAGCGCCGGCAGGACGCGGTGGCCGAGGCGGCCGCGCGCCTGCCGTGGCGGCCCCGCGTGTACTTCGAGGAATGGGACGAGCCGATGATCTGCGGCATCGGCTGGGTGAGCGAGTTGATCGCTGTGGCGGGCGGCACCGACGTGTTTGCCGAGCGCTCGCGGCAGGGCGGCGCGCGCGAGCGCATCGTCACGAGCGAGGAGGTGCTCGCTGCCGACCCGCAACTCGTCATCGGCTCCTGGTGCGGCAAGCGCTTCGTGGCCGAGCGGGTGCGCGCACGGCCCGACTGGCAGTCGCTCGATGCGGCGCTGGCCGAAGTGAAATCGGCCGACATTCTCTCGCCCGGCCCGGCCGCTATCGAGCGCGGCTTGCCGCGCCTGCATCAACTGATCGCGGCGTGCTGCGCCGCCGAGCAGCCGCCGGCTCCGACATGAACTCGATGCGAGCCGAACCGCATGCCGCCCAGAGTCCCGTTTTTCAGAAGCTCGCGCTTCGTCACCGGCGCATCGCGTGCCGCGCTGCGCGCACGATGCTCTGCGCATCGACGCCGAAGAAGTCGCGCAGCGCCGCGCGCGTGTCGCTGCGCCCGAAGCCGTCGGTGCCCAGCGTGAGCAGGCGCCGGCCCGGGGGCAGGTAGGCGCGGATGCTCTCGGGGACGGCGCGAACGTAGTCGGTGGCGGCGACGATCGGGCCGGCGCTCTTCGCGAGCTGCTGCGCGACGAAGGGCTCCGACGCCGGCTCGCCGCGCAAGGCGGCAGCTTCGCAGGCCGCACCGTCGCGCGCCAGCTCGCTCCAGCTCGTGACGCTGAACACCTCGGCGCTGATGCCCTCGTCAGCCAGGATCTGCGCGGCCTTGAGCACTTCGGTGAGGATCGCACCGGAACCCATCAGGGTGATCTGCGCCGCCGCACCGTCGGCGCCGTAACGCCCGATGCGATAGCACCCGCGCAGCACATCGGCATGCGCCTCGGGCGGCAGACTGGGCTGCGCGTAGTTTTCGTTCATCAGCGTCACGTAGTAGAAAACGTCCTTCTGCTCGACCATCATCTCGCGGATGCCGGCATCGACGATGACCGCCATCTCGCCCGCGAAGGCCGGGTCGTAGGCCTTGCAGTTCGGAATGGTCGCGGCGACCAGGTGGCTGGTGCCGTCCTGGTGCTGCAGCCCCTCGCCGCCGAGCGTGGTGCGCCCCGAGGTGGCGCCGAGCAGGAAGCCGCGCGCGCGCTGGTCCGCGGCCGCCCAGATCTGGTCGCCCACGCGCTGAAAGCCGAACATCGAGTAGTAGATGTAGAAGGGCAGCATCGCCAGGCCGTGCACGCTGTAGCTGGTGGCCGCGGCGGTCCAGCTCGCCAGGGCGCCGGCCTCGCTGATCCCTTCTTCGAGGATCTGACCGTCGGTCGCTTCGCGGTAGCTCAGGATCGTGTCGATGTCTTCCGGCGAATAGCGC
>NZ_JACDCU010000361.1 GCF_013817365.1 Methylibium sp.
AAAGGCAAGCCGTGTGCCCATCGGGGCGTACTCCCCGGCCCGGTGGTCCTGCGGTTTGACAGGGTTCGAGCTATACAGGAAGGCTCAGGCTGAGCCTTAGACTCCGGCACTTTCAGCCGCTAGCGCAGCATGCCGGCGTGATCGGCTCATGACTTTGAAACCAGCAGCAAGCCTGATGTCCATTGCCCAAGGGGTGCTGCGTGTTGCGGCGGCTCGGGGGTGGCGCGGCTTGCAGCGCTTGGCTACGCCTCGCCTCCTGGGCACCTGGGCCGGCCTGCCGGCCGGCGTGCTCGCTCTTGCAGCGGCCGTCGCCGCGCCGCCGGCCGGCGGCGCGGCGCTGGCCGACCTGTCGCTCGAGCAGCTGAGCGAGATCGTCGTCACCTCGGTTTCGCTGCGCAGCGAACCGCTGCAGGACGTGGCCGCCTCGGTGTACGTGATCCGCGCCGAGGACATCCGCCGCTCAGGCGCCACCACGCTGACCGAGGCGCTGCGCCTGGCCCCGACGCTCGATGTGGCCCGCGTCGACGCGACCGGCTATGCGATCAGCGCGCGTGGCTTCAACAACCCCCTGGCCAACAAGATGCTCGTCATGATCGACGGGCGCAGCATCTACACGCCGCTTTTCGCGGGCGTGTTCTGGGACGCGCAGGAAGTGCTGCTCAGCGAGGTCGACCGCATCGAGGTGATCACCGGGCCGAGCACCGCGCAGTGGGGCACCAATGCGGTCAACGGGCTCATTCACGTCATCACCCGCTCGGCGGCCGAGACTCAGGGCGCCGCCTTGCGCGCCCACGCCGGCAACCGCGAGCGCGGCGGCTCGGCCCGCTGGGGCGGCGCCTTTCCCGGCAACGACGACGAGCGCAGCGGCCACTACCGCGTCTATGCCAAGGCCTTCGACCGCTCCAACAGCACGAGCGCCGACGGCAGCCCGGTGAACGACCAGGCCGATGGCCAGCAGGCCGGCTTTCGGGCCGACTGGTCGCGCCGGGGTGACGAGATCACGCTGCAGGGCGATCTGTACCGCAATCTGATCGACTCGGCGGCGAACCCGACCGAAGTCGAAGGGGCCAACGTGCTCGGCCGCTGGCAACGCACGATGACTGGCGGTGCCTTCGCGAGCGTGCAGGCCTATGCGGAGCGCACCGAGCGGCGGCAGGTGCTGGGCTTCTCCGAAAAGCTCGACACCTTCGATGCGGTAGCGCAGTACGGCTTCGCGCCGACAGCCGGCCACCGCCTGCTGTTGGGCGCCGGCCTTCGCCATTCGCGCGACGAGACGACGGGCAATCCGCTGTTCGCCTTTCGGCCCAACGACCGCACGCTGAACTGGAGCCGGCTGTTCATTCAGGATCAGATCGAACTGCCTCACCGCCTCGCTCTCACCCTCGGCGGCAGCCTGGAGCACAACCCCTACACCGGGCTGGAAACGCTGCCCAGCGTGCGCCTGGCATGGCGAGCCAGCGATTCCAGCCTGTTCTGGGGCTCGGCGCAGCGCGCGGTCCGCGCGCCCTCGCGCATCGACCGCGAGTTTTTCTCGCCGGCCGAGCCCAACGCAGACGGCACGTTCAACATCGCCGGCGGGCCGGATTTCCAGTCGGAGGTTTCCAACGTCCTGGAACTGGGCCACCGCGGTCAGCTGACGGAGACCTTTTCGTACTCGCTCACCTTTTTCTATCACGACCACGACGATCTGCGCAGCGTGACGCCGACGCCGCGCGGCCAGGTGCTCGAGAACAACATCGAGGGCTCGACCCGCGGCCTGGAAGCCACTGCAAGCTGGCGCGTGAGCCCGCGCTGGCGCCTCACCGCCGGCGGCGTTTCACTGGACCAGCGCCTGCGCGTGAAGGAAGGCGAGGTCGACACGATCGGCCTGAACTCGCTGGGCAACGACCCCAACGGCTGGTGGCAACTGCGCTCGGCGCTCGACCTGACCCCCCGCCACAGCTGGGACCTGAGCGTGCGCCGCGTGGCTTCGCGGCCGCAGTTCGACGTGTCTTCCTACACCGCGGTCGACACCCGGCTGGCCTGGCGCGTGAGCGCCAAGGTGGAACTGGCGCTGCTGGTGAAGGACCTGCTCGACGCCGAGCAGGTCGAATGGGCCACGGCGAGCCGCCGCGTCGAGCACGGCCGTGCCGCCTCGCTGCAGCTGCGCGCCCAGTTCTAGCCTTCGGACCGACAGTTCGACTGTGCCCGCAGCCCAGCACAATACCGCGATGGAGTTGCGCTGCCGTTCCCGCCGGGCCGCCCTGCGTGCGCTCGTGCAGGCAGCGCTGGCCGGGTCGCTCGCGTTTGCCGCGCTCGGCCCGGCCGTCGCGGCCACGCTGGAGGCCAGCGTCAAGGCGGCCTACCTCTACAAGTTCACCGGCTTCGTCGAATGGCCGCCGCGGGCGTTCGCCGCCACCGACACGCCGATCGTCATCGGCGTCGTCGACGCGCCCGAGGTGCTGGCCGAGCTGGAGCCGGTGCTCGTCGGGCGCAGCATCCACGGCCGGCCGCTGCGAGCGCGGCGAGTCATCCCCGGCGAAACACTGGAAGGTGTGCACATGCTCTACGTGCCGGCGCCAGACAGATTGCCGAGTGCCTGGCTCGCATCGGCCGACGCGCAGCCCCTGCTGCTGGTGACCGACCAGCCCGGCGGCCTGGCCAGCGGCGGCATGCTGAACTTCCTGCTCCATGAAGGGCGCGTGCGCTTCGAAGCCTCGCCGCCGGCCGCCGAACGCGCCGGCATCCGGCTCAGCGCCCGGCTGCTCGCCGTGGCTGAACGGGTCGTGCCATGAGCGAGAGATTGACGCTGCGCCGCAAGCTGATGCTGGTCGTCATGCTGACCACCGGTCTGGCGCTGCTGCTCAGCGCGCTGGCGCTGCTGACCTACGACCTGCGCGCCTACCGGAGCGCCTCGGTCGACGACCTCACGACGCAGGCAGAGCTGATGGCCAGCTCCAGCGCATCGGCGCTGGCCTTCGACGACCCGAAGGTGGCGCGCGAGAACCTGGCCACCCTGCAGCAGCGCCCGCAGATTCGCTCGGCCGCCTTGTACCGCCCCGACGGCAAGCTGTTCGTGACCTATCGCTCCAGTGCCCAGGGTCCCGCGCCGGTGCCCGCCAAGCCGCAGCCCACCGGTTATCGCTTCGACGGCGACGATCTCGAGGTTTTCCAGACCATCGACGTGAACGGCCAAATGGCGGGCACGGTCTACCTTCGCGCCCGCTACGACCACGGCGACCGCCTGCGCGACTACGCGCTGATCCTTGCGCTTGTCATGCTGGCGAGCCTGGGCCTGTCGGCGCTGATCTTCCAGCGGCTGCAGCGCGCCGTGACCGAACCGATCGAGCAGGTGGCCAACGTGGCCCGCGAGGTCGTCGATCGGCGCAACTACGGCTTGCGCGTGCCCAAGACCAGCACCGACGAGATCGGCGTGCTGGTCGATGCCTTCAACGCCATGCTGGCGGAGGTGGGCCGGCGCACCGAAGCGCTGGAGCGCGCCAACGCAGACCTGTCGATCGAGATGCGCGAGCGCCAGAAGGTCGAGGATGCGCTGCGCACCGCCGACCGCCGCAAGGACGAGTTCCTGGCCACCCTGGCGCACGAACTGCGCAATCCGCTGGCGCCGCTCGCCAACGGGCTGGAGATCCTCAAGCGCGGCGATGCCGACGCCACCATGCGCCAGCGTGCCCGCGTGATCATGGAGCGTCAGCTCAAGCAGATGGTCCGGTTGATCGACGATTTGCTGGAGCTCTCGCGCATGAGCACCGGCAAGCTCGAGCTGCGCCGCGCCAGCCTCGACCTCGTGGCGGTGCTCCGCAGCGCCGTCGAACAAACCGAGCCGCAGATGCGCGCGCACGGCCAGACGCTCGCCACGCACCTGCCGCGCGAGCCGGTCTGGCTCGACGCCGACGCCATGCGCCTGGCGCAGGTGTTCGTCAACCTGCTGACCAACGCCGCCAAGTACACCGATGCCGACGGCCACATCACGGTCGAGCTCGCCATCGAAGACGGCGACGCCGTGGTGCACGTCACCGACAACGGCATCGGCATCGAGCCGGCCATGCAGGAAAAGATCTTCGAGATGTTCACGCAGGTCGACCAGTCGCTCGAGCGCGGCCGCGCCGGGCTCGGCGTGGGGCTGACCCTGGCCCGGCAGTTGGTCGAGCTGCACGGCGGGCGCCTCTCGGTGGCCAGCGCCGGGCTCGGGCACGGCTCGCGCTTTTCGGTCACGCTGCGCCTGGCCGAGCATCCGCCGGCCGCCGGGCCGCTGCCCGACGCTTCGATGC
>NZ_JACDCU010000362.1 GCF_013817365.1 Methylibium sp.
AGCGTGAATTCCTCTTCGCGGCTGCGCTCGTAGCGCGCTGCAAAGCTCGTGATCACATCCATCGCTTCCTCCAATTCGGTATCGGGAGGCGGCGTCGCCACGGGCCGGCCGGAATTCGGCTCGCCGTGCAGCGCTGCCTTCGGTTTCTCACTCTATCGGTCCAACGATCATGCGTGCGTTTCACATCGGTGTGATGCCCGGAGAACCCGGCCTTTTGACCGCATCTTGCACCGATGAACGAGATGCAACGGCTGTGCCACGCTGTGCAATTAGCATGCCCCTTTCGTGCCGCGAGCGCCACGCCGACGTAGGAGCCCGTGTGCAGCAGTGTGGTTCCGCAGGCACAGCGTGCATCGTCCTCGTTAACGTGCGGACGCGGCTCGGTTCGCCGAGATGGCACAGCGCCAGCGCGAGGCGCGCGAACTCGTCAAGCCTTTCCGGCGCGGTGCGGCAGCGCGTGGCGAACCCGACGGTCAGCCGCCCGATGGCGTCGCGCGCCGAAGCTTGTCGAGCAGGCCGCCGAGTTCATCGAGCGAGCCGAACGCGATGGCCACCTCGCCCTGCTCGCCGCGCCCGGAGCGCTTCTTGATGCGGATCTCCACGGCGGCGGTCAGCAGATCGGCAAGTTCTTCCTCGAGCCGCGCAACATCGCGCGACTTCGAAGGCAGCACTTGCCGTGGCGGCTGCTGTCCGGACGAAGACGCCGCGCGAGCGACCAATCGCTCGGCTTCACGCACGTTGAGCTTGCGGGCAACGACTTCTGTCGCGGCGATGATCTGTTGTGCCTTCTCCAGCGCCAGCAGCGCACGCGCATGGCCCATGTCCAGATCGCCGGCCATCAGCATCTGCTGCACGGGTTCGGCGAGGTTGAGCAGGCGCAGCAGGTTGCTGGCCGCGCTGCGGGAGCGGCCGACCGCTTGGGCGGCGAGCTCGTGCGTCAGCCCGAACTCGTCGGTCAGGCGCCGCAAACCCTGCGCTTCTTCCAGCGGGTTCAGGTCTTCGCGCTGCATGTTCTCGATCAGGGCCATGACGGCGGCCGACTCATCCGGCACCTCGCGCACGAGGACCGGCACTTCGGACAAACCGGCCAGTATGGCGGCCCGCACACGGCGCTCGCCAGCGATGATCTCGTAGCGATCCAAGCGAGCGCCAACTCCGCTCGTATTGCCTGTAAACATTAGGGCATTCGTGCCGTCCATCGATGCCGACCCCGTCACCGGCCGGACCAGAATGGGCTGCATGATCCCCTGCGACTTGATGCTCTCGGCCAACTCGTAGAGCGAGCCTTCGTCCATGCGCGTGCGCGGCTGGTATTTGCCGGGCTGCAGCTGCTCTAGTTTCAGCGTGGTCGGCTTGGCGTCGCCGGCCGCCGGCTCCGGGCGGTCCTGCACCTTGGGGCCGAGCAGCGCTTCGAGGCCGAGACCGAGGCCCTTGGGTTTCTTCGTCGCCATGGTGTCAATCGTGTTGAAGGTCATGAAGCAGCGCCAGCCCTTGCGGCCAGTCGCCGAGGTCGGAGTCGGCGTTGAGGTGGCCGAGCGGGCCGGCGAGCAGGAGCGAGGCGCCCCAGGTCTGGGCCATTTCTGCGGCGCGTGCGGTCGTGCAATAAGGGTCGTCGGTGCTCGCCACCACCGTCGCCCGGAACGGCAGGCGCTCGCGCACGATCGGCCGCCAGCTGTGAAGCTGGGGCGGCATGTCCGGCCGCTCGGTGTCGGGAGGCGCAACCAGGAGCGCGGCCTGCACCTTGGCCGTGTGGCGAGAGGCTGCCGCCCAGGCAGCGACCAGATGGCAGCCAAGGCTGTGGCCGACCAGCACGGCGGCGGACGGCTCCGACAACAGCACGTCTTCGAGCCGCGACATCCAGTCGCCCCGCAGCGGCTGCAGCCAATCGTGCTGCTCTACGCGCCGATGACCGTGAAGACGCTCCCAGCGCGATTGCCAGTGTCCAGCGGGCGAGCCCTGCCAGCCGGGCAAGCTCAGGATGCGCACCTCGCCTCCAACGGCTCGGCCCGGCGAGTGCTCGGCGCCGGACGCCGCGGCAGCAGGCGCTGGCATCCGGTGCCTGTCATCGGCAGGCAACTCACCCGAGTTCATCCGGATCCTGGCTGCGGTAGTGAAAGGCATAGGCATCGACGAAGCCCAGCCGCGCATAGATCGAGCGCGCGACGTGGTTGTCTGCATCGACCTGCAGGTAGGCACAACGCGCCCCGAGCTCGCGCGCCAGCCGCAGCAGCTGCCGGCACAGCGCCGTGGCCAGGCCGCTCTGGCGCTGCTCGGGCACGGTGAACACGTCGTAAAGCCCGACGAGTTCGTCCTCCATCGCAAGCTGGCCACAGGCGAGCAGCCGGCCACCTCGCTTGAGAAGCAGCCCGTTGTAGGCGCTCGGCGACTCGCGAAGGCGCTGCGCATGCGCCTGACGCTGCGCCAGCGGCGAGCCGCGCAAGGCGCCAGCCGCCTCGGCGAAGGCGCCGTGGCGGGCGCCTCCAGATCGCACCCGCCGGGCAGCGCTGCCGGGCCCAGGCCCCCCAAGCCGACACGGACCATCACCCGCGTGTCGTCGAAGGCCTTGAAGCCACGCGAGTGCAGCAGGGCATCGAGCGTGGCCGGCTGGGTGAACGGGGTGATGCGCACGATGAAAGGCAGGCCCGCCAGCTCGAACACGGCTTCGGCGCGCGCCAGCAGTTCGGGCAGCGGCAGGCGGCCGACGGCCAGCGTGTTGACGCAGCGCGCGCGCTTGGCCTTGCCCGGCGAGAGCCGCAGGATCCAGCCGCCCAGCACCCGCTGTTGCGGGGGCGCGGACGCGTTCAGCCCCGCATCTTCGATGCGCGCCAGCAGTCGCGCGTCGAAGGCCGGCGACAGGCCGGCCGCCTGGAGGCTGGCGAGGGCCGGCGGCGCATGGACGATCATCGTCACCGCCTCAGCGCAGGCTCTCGATGCGCACGACCATCTCTCGCGCAAATTCGACAAAGGCCAGTGCGCCCTTGCTTTGCGGATCGAACACGACTCCCGGCAGGCCGTAGCTCGGCGCTTCCGCCAACCGCACATTGCGAGGGATCACGGTGTTGAACACCTTCTCGCCGAAGTGCGCCTTGAGCTGCTCGCTGACCTGCTGCTGAAGCGTGATGCGCGCATCGAACATGACGCGCAGCAGGCCGATGATCTGCAGTTCCGGATTGAGGTTGGCATGCACCTGCTTGATGGTGTTGACCAGGTCCGACAGCCCTTCGAGCGCGAAGTACTCGCACTGCATCGGCACCACCACGCCGTGCGCTGCGCACAGGCCGTTGAGGGTGAGCAGGCTGAGCGAGGGCGGGCAGTCGATGAGCACGAAGTCGTAGTCGCCGGCGACGGACGCGAGCGCGGCTTTCAGCCGCTGGTCGCGCCGCTCGAGCTGGACGAGTTCGACCTCGGCGCCGGCCAGTTCGCGGTTGGCGCCGATGACGTCGTAGCCGGCCTTGTCGCTCCGCTGGCGAGCTTCGGCGATGGAAGCCGATTCGAGCAGCACGTCGTAGACGGTCAGCTCGAGTTGGCGCTTGTCGATGCCCGAGCCCATCGTCGCATTGCCCTGCGGGTCGAGGTCCACAACCAGCACCCTTTGGCCGATCTGCGCAAGACCGGCCGCCAGGTTGACGCTGGTCGTCGTCTTGCCGACACCGCCCTTCTGGTTCGCAATGCAGAAAATCTTGGCCATGGGCATCAGGGAGCGAGAGTGGGTATGCGCAAGGCTGCTGCGGCGCGCTGCAAGGACGGATCGAAAGTGGCCAAGGGTAACTGCCGGCGCATCGCCAGATCGAGATAAGTCGCGTCCTGCACCGTCAGGCCGGTTTCCTGCGCGAGGAGCAGGACGTCATGGCGTGCACGCTCCGGGGCTGCGGCGTCCGTCTGGATCTGCAGGCGGTCGAACAGGCCACCGAGCAAGCGCAACTCCGTTGCTTCGAGAAGGCCGTGTCGTTGCGCAGCGAGCAGCGCAGCGGCCATCTCGGTGTGCCAGAGCATGGGCACGAGCACGCCGTTCTGCGCCGCTTGATCGAGCAGTCGCTCGCTGAACGACTCGTGCTCGTCCGCGAAACACCAGCTGAGGGCCGCCGACGTATCGAGCACGAAAGAGCTCACCGGCCACGGCCTTCGTCGCGCAGCTGGCGCCAACTCAAAGCGCCCATCGGGTGAACGCGCCTGAACAGCCTGAGTTGCTCGATCAAGCCTTCGGCGCCCAAGCCAGCCGACACCGGCGGAACCAGCCGTGCCACCGGGCGACCAT
>NZ_JACDCU010000363.1 GCF_013817365.1 Methylibium sp.
GCCGACTGGCTGGCCGACGAAGGCATCGCCTCGATCTCGCTCAATCCCGACACGGTCATTGAAACCTGGCAGCGCCTGGCAGCGCGCTGACAGTCGGTTGGGAGCCTGCAAATGCAGGCGTGATGAACAGGCATTTCTGCACCGAAGCGGCCCCAAAAGGGCCGCTTTCTCATGGGCTCGCGGGTAAGCACTGAGGCGAGGGTGCCGACGCGGCCGCTTCGAGTCAGTTTGTCGTAAGCCCAGGTTTCAAAATGACACCAACCCCTCGGAGCGCCATGCTGCTGCTTGTGACCTCGATCAAACTCATCGCCGAAATCGCATTGTTGGCACTCGCCGGGAGGTGGCTGCTCGGCCTGCTGGCCGGCGCCAAGCGCGAGCAGAATTTGTTCTATCAGTTGCTGTCGATCATGACCCGGCCCTTCACCTCGGTCTTCCGCAAGATCACGCCCAAGGTGGTGATCGATCGACACATTCCGCTGCTGACCTTCGTTGCGCTGACCTGGGTTTGGGTGTTCGCGCTGCTTCAGAAGGTCGAACTGTGCCGCGGCAACATTGGTCAGGGACTGTGCCAATGAATACCGCTCCCGACCGGCGCAGCCGGCCAATGCGCCTGCAGTACCTTCTGCTGAAATGGCGTGCCCAGGCCGGCCTCGTGCTCGGCCTCCGTCAGTTCGCGCTCGACGCCTTCGACGAAATGCTGGCGCTGCGGCCCGGCGATGCTTATGCGCTGGCCAGCCGCGCTCATGCGTCGGCGCAAGCCGGCGACCGTGCCGCGGCCATTGCCGACTATCGCGCCTTGCTGGTCGTCAACGCCGATCATGCGTCGGCCTGGTTCAATCTCGGCTTCCTACTCGAACAGCAAGGCGAACTCGACGAGGCGCGCGCCGCCCTGGAGCGCGCCGTTGAACTCGAACCCAAGCTCGACCGCGCCTGGTACGGGCTGGCGCTGGTGGCAATTCGCCAGCGCCGCTTCGACGACGCGGTCGTCGCGCTCGAGCGCAACACCAAACTGCAGCCCATGAGCCCGCACGGCTGGTATCAGCTTGCGCGTGTTCAGGTCGATCGCCATCAGCCTGAGGAGGCGGTGAAGATCATTCGCCACCTGCAGGGTTTCGAGCCCAAGGTCGCCGCTCAGCTCGAGCGCGAAACCGGCTTGCTACTCACGCCGCGTTCCGCTGGCTGAGATGGTGATGCGCGCGATAAGAGTCCTTCGGTGACCCCCCGTCGGGGTCGAGACAACAGTGTCGAGAGGAGTGCAGCAATGCAGATTACGGAAAACCAACGTGAATATTGGCGCAAGAACCTGAGGATCACGGGAATCCTGCTGGCGATCTGGTTCGTGGTGACTTTCGTGATGGCGTACTTCGCCCGCGACCTGAACTTCAACTTTTTCGGCTGGCCCTTCAGCTTCTACATGGGCGCGCAGGGATCGCTGATCGTGTACGTGATCATCATCGGTTTCTATGCGCGGTACATGAACCGTCTCGACCAAGAACACGGCGTTGCCGAGGAGGAATGACATGGCTGGCTTGACACCCACTGCGGGCAGCGGTCGCGCTGCCAATGCTGCTTTCAAGAAGCAGCTCAACAAGGTCTATACCTGGTACACGGGCGGATTCATCGCCTTCGTCATCGTGCTCGCAATCCTCGAGCAGATGGGCCTGCCACGGAACTGGATTGGCTTCATCTTCCTGATCGCCACCGTGGCCCTGTATGCCGGCATCGGCATCATGAGCCGGACTACCGATGCGTCGGAGTACTACGTCGCCGGCCGGCGCGTGCCTGCCATCTACAACGGCATGGCGACCGGCGCCGACTGGATGAGCGCGGCCTCGTTCATCGGCATGGCTGGCACGCTCTACCTCACGGGCTTCGGCGGCTTGGCTTTCATCATGGGGTGGACAGGCGGGTACTGCCTGGTGGCGCTGTTCCTCGCGCCCTACCTGCGCAAGTTCGGTCAGTTCACGATCCCGGACTTCCTGGGAGAGCGCTACGGCGGCAATGCGGCGCGCTTCATCGGTATTTTCGCGGCGATCCTGTGCTCCTTTACTTATGTTGTGGCGCAGATCTACGGCGTGGGCATCATCACTGCTCGCCTGAGCGGCTTGGCGTTCGAGATCGGCGTGTTCGTTGGCCTCGGCGGCATCCTGGTCTGCTCCTTCCTCGGAGGAATGCGCGCAGTCACCTGGACTCAAGTGGCGCAGTACATCATCTTGATCATTGCGTACATGATTCCGGTGGTGTGGCTTTCGGTGAAGCAGACCGGTGTGCCGATCCCGCAGGCGATCTACGGCCAACAGCTCCAGAAGGTCTCCCAGCGTGGCGACGAGTTGCGCGTCGATCCGAAAGAGCTCGAAGTCGTGAACATCTTCAAGGAACGTGCGGCCGCCGCCGATGCGAAGCTCAAGGACGTGCCGACCGCCATGGCGGCTGACCGTACCGCCGCCGAGCAAAGGCTGACGGACCTCAAGTCGTCTAACGCACCGCTAGCCGAGGTTCAGGCCGCCGAGAGGCAGGTGGCTGCATTGCCGGCGAACGAAGAAGCGGCTCGTGCCTCCTACACCGCCGCCAAGACTGCCAACGCGGGCCGTGCTAAACCGCTGAACGGCATGCCGAACCACGCGCAAATCTACGCCGGCAACCCGGACGGCACCGAGGCAGAGCAAGCGGCCTTCAATGACTCGCGGCGCAACTTCATGGCGCTGGTGTTCTGCCTCATGGTGGGTACGGCCGCATTGCCGCACATCCTCATGCGCTACTACACCACGCCGTCGGTGAGGGAGGCGCGCGAGTCGGTGACCTGGTCGCTCTTCTTCATCTTCCTGCTGTACTTCACTGCGCCGGCACTGGCGGTGCTCGTCAAGTTCGAGATCTTCAACAACCTGGTGGGCACACCCTTCGATCAACTGCCGGCCTGGATTGCCAACTGGGCACGCGTCGATCCGACGCTGATGTCGGTCGCCGACGTCAACGGCGACGGCATCTTCCAGTTGAGCGAGATGAAGATCGGCGGCGACATCATCGTGCTGGCCACGGCGGAAATCGGCGGTCTGCCGTATGTGGTGTCGGGCATGGTGGCTGCGGGCGGTCTGGCGGCGGCGCTCTCTACGGCCGATGGCCTGTTGTTGACGATCGCCAATGCGCTGTCGCACGACCTGTACTACAAGATGATCGACCCCAACGCCTCCACTTCACGCCGCGTCACCATCTCCAAGATGCTGCTGCTGGTGGTGGCCCTGTGTGCGGCCTACGTGGCGTCGCAGAAGCCGGCGGACATCCTGTTCCTGGTTTCGGCGGCGTTCTCGTTCGCGGCGGCCGGCTTCTTCCCGGCGCTGGTGCTCGGCATCTTCTGGAAGCGTGCTTCCAGCGCCGGCGCCGTGCTGGGCATGATCGCCGGCCTGGGCACGACCATGTACTACATGGCCCACAACCAGGTCTGGATGCGCGGTATCTTCGGCATCACGGAGCCGATCAGCCTGTGGTTCGGCATCCTGCCGATCTCGGCCGGCGTGTTCGGCGTGCCGGTCGGTTTCGCAGTGATCATCCTGGTGAGCCTGTTCACGCCGGCACCGAACAAGAAGGTGCAGGAGCTGATCGAGCACGTTCGCTACCCGAACCTGCGCGGCGATACCGTGCACAGCCTGGGTACCTGAGCGGCAGGCCGGCTGCGGCCGGCCCTTCCTTTCAAAAGCGGCCTGCGTAAATGCAGGCCGCTTTTCTTTGTGCGGCGCCTCCGATGGTCTGGAAGAGGCGGGCGGCTATACTCTTTGGCTTGCCTTGCCGCACCCCCAGTTGACACTAGGGGGCGGCTTTCCCGCCGACTGCGGTGTTGCTGCGAGCCAGTGACCGCCCAAGCGGAATCCACAAGGAGATTGAATGCGTCACTACGAGATCGTTTTGCTGATCCATCCGGATCAAAGCGAGCAGGTTCCGGCCATGCTCGAGCGCTACAGGAGCAGCATCACCGCCGCCGGCGGCACGATGCACCGGGTTGAGGACTGGGGCAGGCGCCAGCTGGCCTACATGATCAACAAGCTCGCCAAGGCGCACTACCTTTGCATCAATATCGAGTGCAGCAAGGAAACCCTGCTCGAGCTCGAGACGGGCTTCAAGTTCAACGACGCCGTGCTGCGCCACCTGACGGTGCAAAAGAGCAAGGCCGAGACGACGCCCTCGGTGATGATGAAGGCGGTCGAGCGCGAAGAATCGCGCAAGGCGCCGTCGCCCCCGCCGCAGCAACAGCAGCAGCAGCAG
>NZ_JACDCU010000364.1 GCF_013817365.1 Methylibium sp.
CGAAGCGGCACAAGGACCCGCAGGTCGGCAACGCAGAAGCGGCCTTTGCCGCCGCCACGGTCAAGGTCGATGCCGAGTACTACACGCCGACCCAGCACCACAACGCGATGGAGCTGTTCACGACCAGCTGCACCTGGGAGGGCGACGAGCTGACCATCCATGAACCCAGCCAGTTCGTCTATGCGCTGAAGAACGGCGTGGCCGAGCAGCTCGGCATCGATCCGGCTCAGGTGCGCGTGATCAGCCACTATGTCGGCGGCGCCTTCGGCGCCAAGGCCTCGGTCACGCCGCGCACCGCACTGGTGGCCTTCGCCGCCAAGCGCATCGGCCGGCCGGTCAAGCTGGTCATGACGCGCCAGCAGGGCTACACCGTCGCCACCTACCGCGCCGAGACCGAGCACCGCGTGCGCCTGGGCGCCGGGCGCGACGGCAAGCTCACGGCCTACCTCCACGAGGCGCGCGAGATCACCTCGCGGCCCGACAACTACTTCGTCGCCGGCAACATCAACAGCGCCGTGATGTACGCCTTCGGCAACGTCGCAACCAAGGCGAGCATCGTGCACGCCGACCGCAACACGCCGGGCTTCATGCGCTCGCCGCCCGAGGTGCCCTACATCTACGCGCTCGAAGCCGCAATGGACGAGATGGCGGTGGCACTCGGCATGGACCCGGTCGAGTTCCGCCGCCTCAACGACACGATGGTCGATCCGATCACCGGCAAGCCCTACAGCAGCCGCTCGCTCATGCAGTGCTACGACGAGGCGGCGCGCGCCTTCGGCTGGAGCAAGCGCAACCCGAAGCCCGGCTCCATGCGAGAGGGCGACTGGCTCATCGGCTACGGCTGCGCCACCGCCACCTACCCGACCAACGTGGCGCCGGCCGCCGCGCGCGTGCAGTTCTATGCCGACGGCAAGGCGCGCGCGCAGCTCGCGGCGCACGACGTCGGCACCGGCACCTACACCGTGGCAGGCCAGATGGTCGCCCGAACCCTGGGCATTCCGCTCGACGCCGTGCAGGTCGAGATGGGCGACAGCCGCCTGCCCGCCTCGCCTGTTTCGGGCGGCTCCAACGTCACCGCCAGCACCTGCTCCGTGCTCATGAAGGCCTGCGACGCGATCCGCGACAAGCTGTTCGCGGCAGCGTCGCGGCAAGGAGCCCTGGCCGGCGTGCCGGTCGCGCAGATGGTGCTCAAGGACGGTCGCGTGGCGGCGCTCGACGGCCGCAGCGAGTCGATGGCAGTAGTGTTCAACGCGGCGGGCGCGGGCGTGCTCGAGGAGTACGCCGAATGGTTCCCGCCCGGCAAGTCGGCCGAGGACGTGAAGAAGCTCTACCAGGGCGCGGCCGGCATCACTGGCGGCACCGAGGGCGAGAAGCTCATGTTCGCTTTCGGCGCCGAGTTCGTGGAGCTGCGCATCAACGTGCGCACGCGCGAGATCCGCGTGCCGCGCATCGTCGGCGCCTTTGCGGCCGGGCACATCATGAACCCGCGCACCGCGCGCAGCCAGCTGATGGGCGGGCTGATCTGGGGCATCGGCTCGGCGCTGCACGAGGAGACTGAAATCGACCCGCGCCACGCACGCTACGTGAACACCGACATCGCCGAGTACCTGGTGCCCGTCAATGCCGATGTGCCCGAGGTGGAGGTGATCCTGGTGCCCGAGGTGGACACCTTCGTCAATCCGGCGGGCGTGAAGGGGCTGGGCGAGCTGGGCAACGTGGGCACCGCCGCGGCCATCTCGAGCGCGGTCTATCACGCCACCGGCAAACGGGTGCGCGCGCTGCCGATTCACATCGAGGATCTGCTGTGAGGCGTGGGGTCGATGAGCCGGTCACGGACGGCGCCTTTGCGATTGCTGCATCCTGTGTTTTTTCACCCGCATCAGGAGCACGACGATGAAGATACTGATGGTCCTGACCTCGCACGATGAGCTCGGTGACACCGGCAGGAAAACCGGCTTCTGGCTCGAGGAGTTCGCCGCCCCGTATTACGTTTTCAAGGACGCCGGCGCCGACATCACCATCGCCTCGCCGCTGGGCGGCCAGCCGCCGCTCGACCCCAAGAGCGACGAGCCCGATGCACAGACCGAAGCGACACGCCGCTTCGCGCAAGACGCGCAAGCCCGCGAGGCGCTGGCCCACACGGTGAGGCTGGAGACGCTGAAGGCGCTGGACTTCGATGCGCTGTTCTACCCCGGCGGCCACGGCCCCTTGTGGGACCTCACGGAGAACCAGCAGTCGATCGCGCTGATCGAAGCGATGCTCCTGCAAGGCAAGCCGGTGGCGGCGGTGTGCCATGCGCCCGGCGTGCTGCGCGATGCCAAGGTGGCCGACGGCAAACCGCTGGTCGAAGGCCGGCGCGTCACCGGTTTCACCAACTCCGAGGAGGCCGCAGTCGGCCTGAGCGAGGTGGTGCCGTTCCTGGTGCAAGACATGCTCGAGCAGCAGGGCGGCCGCTACTCGAAGGCCGGCGACTGGGAGCCTTACGTGCTGACCGACGGCCTCCTGGTCACTGGCCAGAACCCGGCTTCTTCCGAACCTGCCGCGAAGGCCTTGCTCGCGCTGCTGTCGTCCGCGCGCAAGGCAGCGCCGGCGTGACCCTGCGGCGTGTTCGGCGCCTTCAGCGTCGCGCAAACACGAGATCCCAGACTCCGTGGCCAAGCCGCATGCCGCGCTGCTCGAACTTCGTCAACGGCCGGTAGTCCGGCTTCGGCGCATACGTTTCGGCGGTGTTCACCAGGCCCGGCTCGGCGCTCAGCACCGCGAGCATCTGCTCGGCATACGGTTGCCAGTCGGTGGCGCAGTGAACCGTGCCGCCGGGCGCCAGCCGAGTGACGAGCTGACCGACGAAAGCCGGCTGGATCAGGCGGCGCTTGTGGTGTTTCTTTTTGTGCCACGGGTCGGGAAAGAAGACGTGGATGCCCGTCAGCGAGGCCGGCACGATCATGTGCTCGAGCACTTCGACCGCGTCGTGCTGGACGATGCGCAGGTTCGTCAGGCTGCGTTCGTCGATGCGCTGCAGCAGCGCGCCGATGCCGGGCGCGTGCACCTCGCAGCCGATGAAGTCCGTGTCCGGCCGCGCCGCTGCGATTTGCGCCGTGGCGTCGCCCATGCCGAACCCGATCTCGAGCACCAGCGGCGCCTTGCGGCCGAACACCGCCACCGGCTCGAGCGGCGTGTTCCGAAACGGCAGCATGAAGCGCGGACCCAGTTCGGCCAGCGCGCGCACTTGGCCGCTGCCCATGCGGCCGGCGCGCAGCACGAAGCTGCGGATCCCCCGCGCACCATCGGCCGCCCGCTTGCGCACCTCGACCTCGGCCTCGGCCGACCCCAGCGCGGCAGCGAGCCGGGTCTTGGCTGCAGGCGTGTGACGCGGATCGTTCATCGGTTCGGGGCTTTCGCAGTGAAGGCCAGATGTTCGCAGTCCGGCACCAGGCACTCGCGACAGCGAGCGGTGAGCCGGCTGGCTGTTCCTGGCGAGTCTGACGCGCAGTCGGCCGGCGTGGCTTGCGTCGGTTCCGGCAACCCGAGAGCCGGCCGCACGGCGGCCAGCGCAGCGGCCGTTCGCGCGGCGCCCGTGCCGTAAATCACCGCGTGGGGCAACGCCGCTTCGGCCAGCGCGCTGCGGATCAGCGCGTCGACAGGCTCGCGAACCTGAGGGCCGTCGCGCTGCAGGCCGTCGGCCTGCCAGGGCAGATCGAGTCCGGTCAGCAGCGTCTGGCGGCAGCGGCGCTGGAGCTCGAGCGCACCGGCCCGCAGGCTTGCATCGTCGAACAGGAACTGGCTGTACAGGGCGATCATCAGCGGCGTGGTGTCGGCCACCACGGTGCTGCCGTTTTGCGCGGCGGCTTCGATGCGCCGCCACTGCTCGGCCGCGATGGCGAACTGTTCGTGCGGTTGCGGCGTGCGCCCGTGCGCGTCGCAGAACTCGCGCAGGACCTCGCGCACCACGACCGCACTGCAGCCCAGTGCACGCAGCTCCAGCGCGAGGGTGTGCGCCAGCGTGGTCTTGCCGGTGCTCTCGGCGCCGAGGATGGCGATCACCGGGCCCATCTCAATGGCTCCACCTGGGTTTCGTTCGATCTGCGGCGATTGAAACGGCGTTCGTTCGCGTTGGCCGGCGGTGGTGGCTTGGATGGATCGATGTTTCCGCGAATGGGAGGGGCGGGGCAAGCAAAGCCGTGGGCGGGTGTGCGGCGGCGCGCCGGCTCGGCGGTCGCCGCTGCGCGGCGACTGCGCTGTGC
>NZ_JACDCU010000365.1 GCF_013817365.1 Methylibium sp.
GACGACGCGGGTTGCAGAACTCGCCCGAAGCCAGCACGTCGACCACGCCGGTCTTGACGGCGAGCGACAGCAGTTCGCCACCGGCCACTTCCTGACCGCCCTTGTTGGCGGAATTTCGCCAGTTGTTGAAGAAGTACCTGGCGCTGCCCTTGTGCACCACGTCGAACAGCGTGCCTGCGATCACCAGCACGATCATGATCACGACGAAGGTCTGCATGACGGCCGGCGACAACTGCGCCGATAGCAAGGCGAATGGATTGCTGGCGAACATCGTTCCCTCTCAGCGGCGGTAATTGCGACCACGTGTGCTTGGCGGTCGATGTGTGGTTGGACGCCAGCGATTCTGCAGTCAGGCCCGCACCGCATGAAGGCGAAGATATTTATGGTCCGATAGAGGCGCCGAATGAAGGACCGCAATTCCCCGAAAACCTCTTGCAAACCCTAGGAGCGGCGGACTACGATTTCGCAGCCGTCGAGGCGTAATGCTCGCGAAGGATTTGCAGCACCTCGGGCCGGCTGAACTCGGGAGGCACCGCGCCGTTCTGTTCGAGCGACTTGCGCAGTTGCGTGCCCGACACCTGCAGCCGGTCGGCCGCTTCGTGCGGGCAGGTGCGCGCCGACGCCATGCCGCCGCAGCGGAAGCACCAGAAGGTCCAGTCGATCTTCATCGGCTGTATCTGCAGTGCGTCGGGCGCAATCTCGTCGAAGATGCGGTGCGCGTCGAACGGGCCGTAGTAGCTGCCCACGCCGGCGTGGTCGCGCCCCAGGATCTGGTACGCACAGCCGTAGTTCTGGCGGAACACCGCGTGCAGCAATGCCTCGCGCGGGCCTGCATAACGCATATCCAGAGGGTAGCCCGCCTGCACCACGGTGTGGGGCGCGAAGTACTTTTGAATGAGCTCGCCGATGGCGCGCGTGCGAACGTCGGCGGGAATGTCACCCGGCTTGAGGTTGCCCAGCAGCGAATGCACCAGCACGCCGTCGCAGATCTCGATCGCCACCTTGGCCAGATATTCGTGCGAGCGGTGCATGGGATTGCGCGTCTGGAACGCGGCTACGCGCTGCCAGCCCAGGCGCTGAAATTCGGCGCGCGTCTCGGCGGGCGTCATGAACAGCGCGCGATACCTGGCCTTGAAGCCGCCGTCGGACAGTACGCGCAGCGCTCCGGCCAGGTTCACGTCGCCCTGCTCCATGACCATGCGCACGCCCGGGTGCTCGGCATCCGTGGTCTTGAATACCTGCTGGCACTCATGCGCCTTGTCGATGCGATATTTCTCGCTGACATGCAGCGTCGCGAGCACGCTTTCGTCGTCGGGATCGATGAGCGCCACGTCGGAGCCCGTTTCGATGGAATCGGCCGTTGCCGCGTCGGTCGACAGCGTGATCGGGATGGGCCAGAACAGGCCCTGCGCGGTGTGCATGTGGTCGCACACGGCTTGCCAGTCGGCTTGGCCCATGAAGCCGTCAAGCGGCGAAAAGCCGCCGATGCCGAGCATGATCAAGTCGCCCTTCTCGCGTGAGCTGATGCACACGCGGCGCAACTGCTGCGCGCGTGCGCGTTCGGCCAGCTGCGCGGTGTCGGTCAGCATCAGAGGCCTGAGCGGGACACCTCCGTGGGGCGGAATCAGATCGGGCAAGGCAGGCCTCCGTGGTGGGGACTCGCATGCATTTTCGCGAGCACGGTGCCGAGTGCAATTCGGAATTGTTGATCCGCCGATAAGCGCACCTGATCGGGCCGCCGCGCGACGACAATGTCCGATCAGCCCATGGGTGCACGATGACCGAAGACAGCGCTGCTGAAAACCCTCGAACCCGACTGGTCGACGTGGACGGCCTGGCCCGTGCACTGCAGGACTTTGCGACCGAGCGCGACTGGGTCCGCTTTCATTCGCCAAAAAACCTGGTGATGGCGCTCACCGGCGAGGTGGGCGAACTCAGCGAACTTTTCCAGTGGATGCCCGAGCAGGCCTCGTTGACCGCCGCCAGCGACCCGCGGTTGACCGAGCCGCTGCGTGACGAACTGGCCGACGTGCTGCTCTATCTGGTACGGCTGGCCAGCGTGCTGGGTGTGGACCTCAACGAAGCGGCCATCCGCAAGCTGAAGAAGAACGGCGACAAGTACCCGGTCTCGGCGTCGTACGGATCGAGCCGCAAGTACACCGAGTTGGGTCCGGGCCCGGCGAAGTGAGCCACGGGTTGGCGCGGCACGCCGGCCTCATGCCCGGCAGTGCTGCATGAAGTCGGCAGTCGTCGGACGTGTGGGCGCGTTCCTGAACCGCCCCATCGAGGGCGATTGGCCGTACCTGTGAGCAGAACGACGAGTGGACCCCGAACCGGCGCTACATGCAGCTTGAGGGCCTACAGACCCTCAGCGCTACCGTTCCCACTCGGCTGCTCGCTGTGGCTCGCTGAGTACCGCCGCCTGGACGGCACGCTGCCGATGCCCCCTCCCCGAGACGTGTGTGCCCACCGAGCCCCTTCACTGAACCGATTGCCCCCTCTCAGCATGTTCGACGACAACCAGATCCTCATCCCCGACTCGTTCATGCGGCTCTATCTGCCGCCCGGCCGCATCAAGCCGAACGCGCCGCGCGAGGTGATCGCGCAACGCTACGAACTCTGCGAAGACATGGCTCAGATGCTGACGGAGACCGCCCGAACCACGGTGGTCGCACTGGGCATCACCGAGTCGGACGTGCTGGAGCGCATCTATCGGGGCCTGACGAGCGGCGACACGGCGTTCGGTGCCGATGAAAGCCGTTGGGTCCTGCGTCGGCTTGCGGAGTTGCTGGAGTGGGACGTTGCCGTGCTTATCGCCACGCTGGCAGACGACGCCTGACGAGGGTTGCGCGTCGCGGTCAGTCGCGGCCGGCGCGAGCCGCGTGACAGACCGACCAGCTCAGAGCGCGCGTCTCAACGCCTCGAAGAACAACTCCGACTGCACGCGCTCGCCGAGCGTCTGTTGCGCCACGCGCTGCGCAATTGCCGGCGCCACAGGCGCCAGCGGCCGGCCGGTGGAGCCGGCCAGCACCTGCGCCGCGCAAGCCCGCTCGAGGTAATACAAGTCGTCGTAGGCGTGGTCGATGCGCGAGCCGCAGACCACCACGCCGTGGTTGCCGAGGAAGACGACATCGGCGCCGTGCATGGCGCGGGCAATGCGCTCGCCTTCGGCGATGTCGAGCGCCAGCCCGTTGTAGTCGGCATCCACGGCGACCCGCCCGTGAAAGCGCATGGCAGTCTGCGACAAGGTGGTGTCCAAGGTCCGATCGACGGTCAAGGTCAACGCCATCGCGTACGGCATGTGGGTGTGCAGAACGCAGGCCTTGCCGGCGATGCGGTGGATGGCGGCATGGATGAACATGGCCGTCGGCTCCACTTCGTGGCGCCCCGCAAGGCGGCTGCCCGCCCCGTCGATCATCACGATGTCGTCGGCCGAGACCTCGCTCCACAACAGGCCGCGAGGGTTGAGCAAGAACCTGCCGGACCCGTCGGGCAGTTCGATGCTGAAGTGGTTGCACACGCCCTCGGCGAGGCCATGGTGCGCAGCCGCCCGCAGGGCCAACGCCAGGTCCGCGCGCAGCCGGCCGACCGGCTCGGAATGGAAATCGTCAATGTGCGAAGACGGGTTCGGCATGTTCTCGACCTGACCGCTAGGCAATCGAGCGCAGCACGCCACCATCCACACGGAGCGACGCGCCGGTGGTGGCCGACGCGCGCGCACTGCACACGTAGGCGATCATCGCCGCCACTTCATCGGGCGTCGCAAAGCGCTGCAGTACTGACGAGGGCCGCGCGGTCGAAAAGAACTCGCCAGCCCGCGCGCCACGGCGAGTTGCGCCGTCTTGGTCATGCCGTAGTGGATCATCTCGGTGGGGATCTGCAGCGCCGACTCGCTCGACACGAACACGATGCGGCCCCAGTCTCGCTCGCGCATGCCGGCCACGTAGTGGCGCGACAGGCGTATGCCGCTGAGCACGTTGGTCTCAAAGAAGCGCAGCCAGTCCTCGTCGGGGATCTGTTCGAAGGGCTTGGGCTCGAAAATGCCCAGGTTGTTGACGAGCACATCGACCTGCGGCAACTGCTCGATCAGCGCGCGGCAGCCGTCGGAGGTGGACAGGTCGAGCGCGAAGCCCCGCACGTGCGCGCCGGGTTGGCCGGCCTTGATGCTCTCGACGGCCTCGTCGACGCGCCGCTGCGTGCGGCCGTTGACGATGACCTGCGCGCCTTCGAGAGC
>NZ_JACDCU010000366.1 GCF_013817365.1 Methylibium sp.
GTCCCGGGCGTCGCGCTCGAACACCGCCTCCATTTGGCGCGCCAGCGCGGTGCTTCGCAAGCCGAGGGTGATCTCGTCGTTGATTTCGAACGAGCGCTCGTCGAAGTTGCTCCATCACGCGCGCGTCGACGCCGCGCGCCACGGCCCGCCCGAGCGCCTTGATCGCGGTCGCCTTGGGCAGGAAGTAGGGGTTCTGGATCAGGATCCGTTCGCGCGCGAGGCAGATCGCCAGGTGGTGGAGGATCTTCACCGCGGGCGCGGAGCCCTCGGGCTTCACGCGGGCGACGTGAATAACGACGTCGCCCGCCGGCTCGAGCGCTCGGAAAACGTCCTGGCCCACGAAGAGCTCGCCGGTCTCGTCGACCCAGTTTTCGCTGAAGTCGCCTGCAGTGCGTTCACCACCGGGCCGGCAAGCCGCAGCCCGAGGTCGGCCGTTCTCGAGCATCCGGACCGCATTGCCTTCCAGCAGGCTGTTGTGCGTCAGGCCGGCCAGCGAATCGACGAGTTCGGACACCGGCGCATCGCACTCGATGCGCAATGAGGATCGCGGTGCCGCTTGACCGACCACAGGGTGATGCCGAGCGCTGCCACGGCGAGCAGCAGCGTCACCAGCACGATCGGCACACTCGTCTTTGCGGTGAGCAAGGATGTGAAGCATGGACGCCTTTGCTGAACCTCGTTCATGCATGTGCGTGGCGCGGCCAAGCGTCGGCGAATGCGCGACACCTGTTCAGGGTGGAGACAGAACCGCGCTGCCTGCGTACGCTGCCATTGACCCTGCGCCCCCCCGCGTACTTTAATCGCGATTGCCGACGTTGCGTCAGCCGAAGGCGACCCCTGCGCCCCCGGTCCGAAACAGTGGGGCCAGCGCCCTCCGCCCATCGAACCAACCTGCCTCGAAGCGTTTACAAGTGCCCGTACCCCATACAGTAGGCGCCTGGCCTCGCCAGCTTTTGTCTGTCGGATTCGCGACGTTGATGCTCTGCCTGCTCGCCGTACTGAACGGACAACCGTTCTTCTATCCCGATACCGCGACCTACGTGAGAGGCGCGGACATGGGGATCACCAAATTGCTCGGACCCCGCTTCGCAACCGCTTGGGCGCCGCAAGCCGCCGAAGCAGCCGCAGCGGCGGCGCAGAACAAGGACGGAGAAGTCTCCCTCCCCGCCGTGCCTCCCGCGCGGCGGTTCACCTCGATCGAGGACAAGCTCGTGATGGCCGGCCGCTCGGTCTACTACGGCGCCCTGCTGTACTTGGGCTACGTGAGCAGCGACCTGTGGCTGGTGGTCGTCATGCAAGCCCTGGGCGCTGCCTACCTGCTGCACCTACTGATGGTGCGCCTGTGGGCCATCCGCCCGCCGGCGTTCATCGCCACTGTCGGCGCGCTGACGCTCTTCACGCCGCTGAGCGCGTTCGCCGGTTTGCTGATGCCAGATGTCTTCGCGCCGCTGATCATTCTTGCGGTGGCGACGCTGGCGGTGTATTGGGTGCGGCTCGGGCGGGCAGACCGGGTTGCGTTGGCGGTCATCATGACGTTCGGGCTCGTCAGCCACCCCAGTCATCTCGCGCTGGCAGTGGCCCTGCTGTTGCCGGTATGCGCCGCGCGGATGTTGAGCCGCAAAGCGCGGCGCCTGTCCATCGCCGGTCTTTCGCTGGCTATCGCCTGCGTCGCCGCCGGCTTCGCGGCCGAGTGGCTCTTCTTCAAGGCGGTCACGGTCGCCATCGGCCAGCCGCCGCTGCGCATGCCGCATCCGATGGCCCGGCTCATCGACATGGGGCCGGGCACGGCGTTCCTGGAGGCGACTTGCCCCGGCTCCAGTTATGCGGCCTGCGCCTACGTGGGCAACTTCCCAACGCCCTGGGTGGACTTCATTTTCTCGGCTGATCCGTCCAAGGGTGCCTTCACACTGGCCGATGCCGAAACCAAGCGCCGCATCTCCGGCGAGCAGTTCCCTTTTCTCCTGGACGTCGTCCGCTTCGACCCGCTCACAGTGGCACGCGGTCTGAGCGCCGACCTGCTGCACCAGCTCGTCATGTTCCGCGTGGATATCCTCGGCTACCGCAACGAAGCGCTGCGCTACGGCGCCCGGCTGCCGCCGGAAACGTTCAAGACGCTATTGCAGAGCCGGGCCGCCGACAAGAGCAACCCCTGGGATCGCAATCTGAGCCTCGCCACCCACGTATCGGTGTTCGCGGCGCTGCTGATTGCGCTGGGGCTGGCCGTGAGCCTGCCGCAGAGGCGCGTTCTTTTTGCGGCCGAGGCCGGCTCTGCGTGGAGCGATTTCACGCTGTTCACCAGCTTGGTGGTGGCCGGCGTCGTGTCCAACGCCCTCGTCTGCGCCAGCCTCGCGTCGCCGTTCGACCGCTTTCAGGCGCGCGTGATCTGGCTGCTGCCTTTCCTCGCGCTGGTCGCGCTGGCCATCGTTCGTGACACCACAGCCAGGGCGCGACCTTCGATCGCACCACCGGGAACGGGCAACTCACTGGCAGCAAGAACTTGAAGCATGAGGCGCACGATGCAGACAACGGCTGACAAGACGGTTTCGACACAACCCATTCTCGCGGCGAGCCGAGCGAGCTCCGAGGCGTCTTGGCGGGACTACGTGCATATCGCGCGCTTGGACCACATGACCAAGCACGTGTTCATCGTGCCCGGAATCATTCTGGCCTACGCCCTGGTTGAGCCGTCGCTCGACGGTGCTGCCGTGTTGACCATCGCCCTGGGTTTCGCCAGCGCCATCCTGATCGCCTCCGCGAACTACATCATCAACGAATGGCTGGACCGCGAGTTCGATGCCTTCCACCCCGAGAAATCCAAGCGCACGGCGGTCAACAAACAGCTTCGCGCGCCGGTCGTCTACGCCAGCTACGCCGCCTGCGCAGCACTCGGATTGCTGCTCGCCTGGTGGGTGGGTCCGGTCTTCGCGGCGGTGGTCATCGTCTTCTGGCTCTCCGGCATCGTCTACAACGTCAAGCCGTTCCGTTCCAAGGACAAGAGCTACTTCGACGTGCTCTCTGAATCGCTAAACAATCCGATCCGCCTCATGCTCGGTTGGGCCATGATCGACCAGCAGACGCTGGCGCCGCTGTCGCTGCTGGTCGCGTACTGGATGGGCGGCGCGTTCCTCATGGCCGCCAAGCGCCTCTCCGAGTACCGCGAGATCGCCGCCACCGCGGGCGTCGGGGTGCTGCACCGCTACCGCCGCTCGTTCAGGTTCTACACCGAACGAAGCCTGACCTTGTCGTGCTTCCTGTACGCGATGCTTTGCACTTCGCTGCTTGCCGTCTTCCTGATCAAGTACCGGATCGAGTACGCGCTGGCTTTCCCGCTGATCGTGGCCCTGTTCGTCCATTACCTGCGGCTGTCGCTCGGCAGCGGCTCGGTGGCGCAAAAGCCCGAGAAGCTTTTTCGCGAACGCCGGCTGATGATGCTGAGCGGCGCGACGACGGCAACCTTGCTGAGCCTGACCTTCATCGACGTCCCGATGCTGGAGTCGCTGACCGTGCCTTATCTGATCACCATCGATCCAGCGCCTTGAGCGCCGCCCCGCTTCGCTCGGCGGCCGTGCGTGGGCAGTTCGCCCGCTATTTCGTCGCTGGCTGCGCGGCGCTGACCGTGCATCTCGCCGTGATGAGCGCGGCGATCGAGTTCGTCGGCATGCGGGAAACCTTGGCTTCCAGCCTGGGTCTGGTCGTCTCCATAGGCGCCAACTTCCTGCTTCAGCGCCGCTACACCTTTCGCTCCAGCGTGCCACTCGCGACTGGCGCCGCGCTGTTCGTCGGCTTCGCCCTGCTGACCCTGGCGATCAACGCGGCCCTCTTCGACTGGTTGACTGGCAGGCTTCACTACCTTCCCGCGCAACTGCTGTCTACGGCGGTAGTGTTCGTCATGAATTTCCACCTGAACCGGCGCTTCACCTTTCGGCAATCGACCACGAGCGAGACGCCAGGCCCTAATCCATAAGCCGAGCTTATGGATTGCAGATTTATCCCGATAGCCCTCGGGGGCGCTCGTGGCTAGCATCGGGCGTGTCATCCGTCGCAAACCTCTCCTCAAAGGATCTCTGCATGCATTCCCCCAAGATCTTCGTTCTGTCCCTCCTGATGACAGGTATCGGCGCGGGAGTCCAGGCGCAAACGCTCGACAAGCTCAAGTCCAGCGGCAGCATCAGCGTCGGCTATCGCGAGGCCTCGATTCCGTTTTCCTATCTGGGCAGCGA
>NZ_JACDCU010000053.1 GCF_013817365.1 Methylibium sp.
AGCGAAGCTTGCCTTATGAGCGCCACAGCCTTGCGGCCATGCGGCCGTCTCGCGGGGCATGAGGCGCACGAGTCGCCGGTGGGAGTCGCGCCATGATCATGCCCAGGGGTTCCGACCAGCTGCTGCTGCCCGTCAATCCGGTGTTCGTGTGGGGCTCGCTGCTGGTCGCGTTGCTGATCAACCTGGTGCCCCTGGGGCGGGTGCCCGCCATGCCCGACGTGCTGGCTGTGGCCCTGGTGTTCTGGAACGTGCACCAGCCGCGCAAGGTGGGCATCGGCGCGGCCTTCGTCTTCGGTTTGCTGATGGATGTGCACGAGGGTTCGCTCCTCGGCCAGCATGCGCTGGCCTACACGTTGCTGAGCTATTTCGCCACCACCATCCACCGCCGGATGCTGTGGTTCAGCGTGCCGGCGCAGGCGTTGCAGGTGCTGCCGCTGTTCGCCACGGCGCATCTGGTGTCGCTAATCGTGCGTTTGGCCGCAGGCGCGGCGTTTCCGGGCTGGAACCTTGCCGCAGCGCCGGTGATCGAAGCGCTGCTGTGGCCCGTGGCTTCCGTGCTGTTGCTGGCGCCGCAACGTCGCGCGCCGGATCCGGACGCGAACCGGCCGCTCTAGCCGCGCGCCCTGACCGCGATCACGGACTGTCGAAAATGGCGCAGCATCGCTCCCCCGCTTCGAGTTTCGTCGCATGACCGAACTGAAGGACCTCGACCGCGAACTCGGCCGCTTCCGGCTGCGGCTGCTCGTCGCCGCAGTGCTGGTGCTGTTGGGCTTCGGCTTGCTGGTGGCGCGGCTGACCACGCTTCAGGTGGTGCGCCATGACGAGCTCTCGACCCGGGCCGAGAGCAACCGCATTGCCGTGTTGCCGCTGGCACCCAACCGCGGGCTCATCCTCGACCGCAACGGCGTCGTGCTGGCCAGCAACTATTCGGCCTACACGCTGGAAATAACGCCGGGGCAGGTCGAAGACCTGGACGCGACGCTCGACGAGCTGGCCAAGCTCGT
This sequence comes from Methylibium sp., assembly GCF_013817365.1. Taxonomy (GTDB): domain Bacteria; phylum Pseudomonadota; class Gammaproteobacteria; order Burkholderiales; family Burkholderiaceae_C; genus Methylibium. The sequence goes on from NZ_JACDCU010000053.1 coordinate 1,005, forward strand.
GCGCATCGATGCGAGCGACCGCAAGCGCTTTCGCCGGCTGCTGGGCGAAACCAGAAGCTTCGAGTCGCTGCCGATCCGCACCAAGCTCGACGATGAGGAGGTGGCCCGCTTCACCGCCCAGAGCTTCCGCTTCCCCGGCGTGGACATCCAGGCGCGGCTGTTCCGCAACTACCCCTACGGCCCGCTGGCCAGCCATGTGTTGGGCTACATGGGGCGCATCAATCCGACCGAGAAGGCCGCGATCGAAGAAACCGAGGACGCCGCCAACTACAAGGGCACCGACCACATCGGCAAGCTCGGCGTCGAGCAGAAATACGAGGTCGAGCTGCACGGGCGAACCGGTTTCGAGGAAGTCGAGATGACCGCCGGCGGGCGCCCGGTGCGCCGCCTGCGTGCGAGCCCGCCGACCCCGGGCAACACGGTGCGCCTGTCCATCGACATCAAGCTGCAGGCGATGGTCGAGGAACTGTTCGGGGACCGTCGCGGCGCGCTGGTAGCGATCGATCCGCGCTCGGGCGAGGTGCTCGCCTTCGTCAGCAAGCCCACCTTCGACCCCAACCTGTTCATCGACGGCATCGACGTCGACAGTTGGAAGGAGCTCAACGAATCGATCGACAAGCCGCTGCTCAACCGGGCCCTGCGCGGTACCTATCCGCCGGGCTCGACCTTCAAGCCGTTCATGGCCATGGCCGCGCTGCACAGCGGCAAGCGCACGCCGTCGCAGAGCGTCAACGATTCCGGCACCTTCATGTTCGGCAACCACCGCTTTCGCAGCCATGGCGACCACGGGCTGGGGTCGGTCGACATGCACCGCTCGATCGTCAAGTCGAGCAACGTCTACTACTACACGCTCGCCGCCGACATGGGCGTGGACCTGATCCACGAGCAGTTGCTGCCCTTCGGCTTCGGCCGCAAGACCGGCATCGACCTCAACGGCGAGGTGACCGGTCTGCTGCCTTCCACCACCTGGAAGCGCAACTACTACAAGGCACCGGAGCACAAGAAGTGGTACCCCGGCGAGACGATCTCCCTGGGCATCGGCCAGGGCTACAACAACTTCACGATGCTGCAGCTGGCCAGCGCCATGGCCACGCTGGTTTCCGGCGGTGAGCGTTTCGAGCCGCGCGTCGTGCGCGAGATCGAAGACCCCATCACGCGCGAACGGCGGCTCATCTCGGCGGAGGCGGTGAGCCCGCTTGCCCTCTCGCCCGCGCACGTCGAGGTGATCCGGCGCGCCCTTCACGGCGTGACGCAAGAGGGCACGTCGACGCGGGTCTTTGCCGGTGCGGCCTACAGCAGCGGCGGCAAGACCGGCACGGCGCAGGCGATCGGCGTGCGCCAGAACGAGAAGATCGACAAGAAGCAGCTCGACGACTACCTGCGCGATCACTCGCTCTACACCGCGTTCGCGCCGGTGGAGAACCCGCAGGTCGCGTTGGCGGTGATCGTCGAGAACGCCGGCTTCGGGGCGGCCGCGGCGGCGCCGATCGCGCGGCGGGTGCTCGACTACGTGCTGCTCGGCCGCTACCCCAGCGCCGAAGACATCGCCCTGCAGCAAAAGGGCGAGGGCGGCCCGCCGACCGGCATGCCGCGCTTGGCCGCCGATGTGCCGCTCGTACCGCTGACGCCGGGCGCGGTGACGACCGCCGGCACGCCGGCCACCGAATTGATGGGCCCGCCCGCACCCACCAAGGCGCCGGCGCTCGCGCCCACGCGCCGCGCGCCCGCCGCCTCGGCTGCGACGGTGGCTCAACCGCAAGCGCGCCGCCTCACTGCGGCCGCTGCGAAGGGCGAGCCGCAATGACGGCCATCGCCATGAGCCGCCGGGCCGGTCGCAAGGCACATACCGCAGCGCGCAGCGCGCAGCTTGCTTGATGAACGCTGTCTTCGAGGAACCCTCGCTGTGGCGTCGCATCGCTCCGGCCTTCGGTGGGTTCGACGGCCTGCTGGTGCTGGCCGTGCTGCTGCTGTCCGGCGTGGGCCTGTTGGCGATTTACTCGGCCGGCCACGACCACGGCACGACCTTCGTCGATCACGGCCGCAACATGCTGATCGCCTTCGGCGTGCTGTTCGTCGTGGCCCAGCTCACGCCGCAGAAGCTGGCGCAGATCGCGGTGCCCCTGTATTCGCTGGGCGTGCTGTTGCTGATCGCCGTCGAGCTGTTCGGCGTCACCAAGAAGGGTGCGACGCGCTGGCTGGACTTGCAGTTCATCGTCATCCAGCCGAGCGAGATCCTCAAGATCGCCATGCCGTTGATGCTGGCCTGGTGGTTCCAGCGCCGCGAGGGCCAGTTGGGCCGGCTCGATTTCGCGGTCGCCTTCGTGCTGTTGGCCGTGCCGGTCGGCCTGATCGCCAAGCAGCCCGACCTCGGCACATCGTTGCTCGTGCTGGCCGCGGGCCTGTACGTGATGTTCTTCGCCGGCCTGAGCTGGAAACTGATCGTGCCGGTGCTGGTCATCGGGGGGGTCGGCGTCATCGGGCTGATCTGGTTCCAGACCGCCATCTGTCAGCCCGGCGTGGACTGGGTGTTGCTGCGCGACTACCAGAAGCACCGCGTCTGCACCCTGCTCGACCCGACGCAGGATCCGCTGGGCAAGGGCTTTCACATCATCCAAAGCATGATCGCCATCGGCTCTGGCGGCGCCACGGGCAAGGGCTTCATGAACGGCACGCAGACGCACCTCGATTTCATTCCGGAGCGCACCACCGACTTCATCTTCGCGGCCTTTGCCGAAGAGTTCGGGCTGGCCGGCTGCGTAGCGCTGCTGCTCGCCTTCGTCTTCCTCATCTTCCGCGGCCTGATGATTGCCGCCGAAGCGCCGAGCATGTTCTCGCGCCTGCTTGCCGGTGCGGTGAGCCTGAGCTTCTTCACCTACGCCATGGTCAACATGGGCATGGTCAGCGGCATCTTGCCGGTGGTCGGCATTCCGCTGCCCTTCGTGAGCTACGGCGGCACGGCGATGGTGACGCTCGGGCTGGGCCTGGGCATCCTGATGTCGATCGCGCGCAGCAGCAAGCGCTTGAGGCAGAGCTGAGCGCTGCGGCGCAGGGCGAGCGTGAAGCCGGCAGGATCGCCTTGCATCACGGCAATGCTTGGGCGCCCGCACCCGCACCCGCACCCGCACCCGCACCCGCACCCGCACCCGCACCCGCCACAGCATCGGCTTCCTTCGTGTTCATGCCACCGCCGAGCCGGTCGGCCGCTCGACCGGCAGCTTCGAGGCCGCGAAGCGCAGCGTGAAGCGCGCGCCCGGGCTCGTGTTTTCGGGCAAAGGGCCTTCTCGCGTGTCGTTCACGGTCAGCGTCGCGCCGTGCTGGCGCACGATTTCAGCCACGATCGCCAAACCCAGCCCGGAGCCGTCGACGTTGCTGCCGAGCACGCGGTAGAACGGCTGCAGCACCAGATCTCGCTCGCTGGCCGGTATGCCCGGCCCCGAATCCTCGATCTGCAGCACCACCACCTGGCCGAAGGGATCGCAGATCAGGCGCACGGTGACGGTGCCGCCGGGCGGCGTGTAGTGCAGCGCGTTGTCGACCAGGTTGCGCAGCATCTCGCGCAGCAGCAGCGGCTGGCCGAGCACGCGGCTGCGCTCGGTGGGTGTGGTGTTGCCTTCGGCGCCGGGGCCTTCGTAGCCCAGATCCAGGCGATGCTCGAGCGCGCGCGGGACGAAATCGCGCACCGTCTCGGTGGCCAGGCGGGCGAGGTTGACATCGACGGCGCGCGCGGCCATGCCGCGGTCTTCGGCACGCGCCATGGCGAGCAGCTGATTGACCATGTGCGCGGCGCGCTGGCTGGCATGGGCGATCTGCTGCAGCGAGCGTTTGAGCGCTTCGGGGTCGCGCTGGCCGGCGTCGATCTCGCGCTGCGCCAGTTCGGCCTGGGTGCGCAGGCCAGCCAGCGGCGTCTTGAGCTGGTGGGCGGCGTCGGCCAGAAAGCGCTTTTGCGTCGCGAAGGAACGGTCTAGCCGGCCGAGGAGGTCGTTGATCGCTCGCACCAGCGGCGAGACCTCCTCGGGCGCTTCCATCTCGTCGATCGGGCTCAGGTCGTCGGCCTCGCGCCGGCGAATGCGCTGCTGCAGTTCGCCCAGCGGCGCGATGCCGCGCGCCAGCGCCAGCCAGACCAGCAGTACCGCCAGTGGCAGGATCACGAACTGCGGGAGGATCACGCCTTTGATGATCTCGGTGGCCAGCTGCGAGCGCTTGCCGAGCGTTTCCGCCACCTGCACCAGCGCCGGCCCGGCGGTACCCGGAATGCGCGGCGCGCCGGGCAGGGCCACCCACAGGTAGGCCACGCGCACATCCTGGTTGTGCACTTGGTCGTCGCGGTAGCGCAGCTCGCCGACGGCGGGGATCTCGTCTTGCGGCGGCACCGGCAAGGTGCTGTCGCCGCTGACATGCTCGCCGCGCGCGCCCAGCACCTGGAAGTAGATTTGGTCGGCCTCGTCGGCGCGCAGCAGGTCGGCGGCGCCGGTCGGCAAGGTGAAGGCGACGCGGCCGCGATCCACGCGGATCTGCTGCGCCAGCGCGCGTGTCGTTTCGCCGAGCGCGCGGTCGTAGGGCCGGTGGGCGATGCTCTGCGCCACCGGCCAGGTCAGCGCCACACTCATCGGCCACAGCAGCAGCAACGGCGCGAGCATCCAGTCGAGGATCTCCCCGAACAGCGAGCGCTGGCCGCGCAGCTTGTCCATGTCAGCTTGTCAGAAGGCCGAGGCCTTGCCGATCGCAGCGTCGCCAGACGCGATGCTTCCTCGATCCGTGCATTCCGGCACAGGCCGGCATGGTGCCCCGGCATTCGGTTTTCCTGCGGGCCAGCACCGCAGGTGCGTGGGGGCTCTCATCAAGGCGCGATCTTCTCCAGGCAGTAGCCCAGCCCGCGGACGGTCGCGATGCGCACCGGGCCTTGCTCGATCTTCTTGCGCAGCCGGTGAATGTAGACCTCGATGGCGTTGTTGCTCACCTCGTCGCCCCATTCGCACAGGCGCTCGACGAGCTGGTCCTTGCTGACCAGCCGGCCGGCGCGCTGCAGCAGCACCTCGAGCAGGCTCAGCTCGCGCGCCGACAGCTCCACCATCTGGTCGTTCACGTAGGCCACGCGGCCGGTCGCGTCGAAGGACAGCGGCCCGTGCCGGATGACCGTGGCGGCCGTGCCCAGACCCCGCCGCGTGAGCGCCCGCACGCGCGCTTCGAGCTCGGCCAGCGCGAACGGCTTGGCCATGTAGTCGTCGGCGCCGAGGTCCAGGCCCTTCACGCGCTGCTCGACGCTGTCGGCGGCAGTCAAGATCAGCACCGGCGTGCTCGTGCCGCGCGCACGCATCTTGCGCAGCACCTCCAGCCCGTGCAGCTTGGGCAGGCCGAGGTCGAGGATCACCATGTCGAAAGAGTGATCGGCCAGCGCCGCATCGGCTTCGCTGCCGCTGGCGACATGGTCGACCGCATAGCCGCCCTTGCGCAGGGTGCGCAACAGGCCGTCGGCCAGAACCCGGTCGTCCTCGGCGATGAGAATCCTCATGCGGTGTCTCCTGCTGTGGCGTCGGGGGCCGGCGATTCTCAGATCGTTTCATTGTAGGGAGACCGCTATCCGCAAGCGACAAACCACTGTACAAACATCCAGCTTGAGTCAATAATTCGGCGCATCACGGAGAACACCATGGACGCACCCGTCAAAGCACTCAACACCGAAAAGGCCAAGGCCCTGCAAGCCGCGCTCGCGCAGATCGAAAAGCAGTTCGGCAAGGGATCGATCATGCGCTTGGGCGAAGGCGAAGTGGTCGAAGACATCCAGGTCGTCTCCACCGGCTCGCTGGGGCTGGACATCGCGCTGGGCGTCGGCGGCCTGCCGCGAGGCCGCGTGGTCGAGATCTACGGCCCCGAATCCAGTGGCAAGACCACGCTCACCCTGCAAGTCATCGCCGAGATGCAGAAGCAGGACGGCACCTGCGCCTTCATCGATGCCGAGCACGCACTCGACTCGCAATACGCCCAAAAGCTCGGCGTCAACCTGCAAGAACTGCTCATCAGCCAACCCGACACCGGCGAGCAGGCGCTCGAGATCGTCGATGCGCTGGTGCGCTCCGGCTCGGTCGACCTGATCGTCATCGACTCGGTCGCCGCGCTCACGCCCAAGGCCGAGCTCGAAGGCGAAATGGGCGACTCCCTGCCCGGCCTGCAGGCGCGGCTCATGAGCCAGGCGCTGCGCAAGCTCACCGCCACCATCAAGAAGAGCAACACGATGGTGATCTTCATCAACCAGATCCGCATGAAGATCGGCGTGATGTTCGGCTCGCCCGAAACCACCACCGGCGGCAACGCGCTCAAGTTCTACGCCTCGGTGCGACTCGACATCCGCCGCATCGGGAGCATCAAGCGGGGCGAAGAGGTCATCGGCAGCGAGACCAAGGTCAAGGTCGTCAAGAACAAGGTGGCGCCGCCCTTTAAAACCGCCGAATTCGACATCCTCTACGGCGAAGGCATCAGCCGCGAAGGCGAGATCATCGACCTGGGCGTCGTCGCCAAGGTGGTCGACAAATCCGGCGCCTGGTACGCCTACAAGGGCGAAAAGATCGGCCAGGGCAAGGACAACAGCCGCGAATTCCTGCGCGAGAACCCCGCCCTTGCCTACGAAATCGAAAACAAGATTCGCGAGTCGCTCGGTGTGGCGCTGTTGCCTTCGCTCGAAGCCGAGTCGGCGGCGAATGCCAAGCAGGGCAAGAAGGCGGCGGCTAGCGGGGAGTAAGGCTGAACGGTAGGCTGTTCGGCGAGCGGCAGGGCGGGCAGCATGGCGGCTCCAAGGCCCCGGGCCCAAGGCCCAGGCCCAAGGCCGGATCAATGCGCCAGCAGCGGAGTCGTGAAGTAGCCGCTGCGGTTTGAGTCTGGACCACTCGAAAGTGCCGCGCCCCACTCTTTCGCTCAAGGCCAAGGCCCTGAGCCTGATCGCCCAGCGCGAGCAGAGCCGGCTGGAACTGCGGCGCAAATTGCTTGCGCACATCGATCGGCTGGCGAGAGCCGCCGCCCATGCGCCAGCGGCCGCTAACGGCTCGGCCGTGCCCGACGACTCACCTTCCGATCCGCCCGACGAGAGGCAGGTCGATGAGCTACTCGAATGGCTGACTGCCAAAGACCTGCTGAGCGCCGAGCGCTTCGTCGAGACACGGGTCACCGCACGCGCCACGCGTTTCGGCAATCTGCGCATCCGGCAGGAACTGGCCCAACACGGTCTCGAAGTCGATGAGCAAACCGACTCCAGCCTGAAAGCCAGCGAATTGCCGCGCGCGCACGCTGTATGGGCCAGGCGCTTCGGTGCGCCGGCGGCTGACGCGGCCGGCCGCGCCAAACAGATGCGCTTCCTCGCCGCACGCGGCTTCAGCGCCGAAACCGTACGGCGAGTGGTGAAAGGCGAAGGTGCAGAGGACGAAGCAAACGAATGAGGCGGCTCATTCGCGTTGTTGTCGGCCGGCCGGGCCGTCCCGTCCGGCTCGGCCGCATGGCCCGCAAAGCCAAGCGATCGACAACGACCAGCCGAACCGCCGCGGTAAACAACCGGCCGGTCAGTCCAGGCCGAGCATCAGCCGCAGGTTCTGCACGGCGGCACCTGAAGCGCCCTTGCCCAGGTTGTCGAGCCGCGCCACGAGCACAGCCTGGCGCCGAGCCTCGTTGCCGTAAACGCGCAACTCGAGCCGGTTGCTGTCGTTCAGGGCCTCCGGTTCGATCCTGCCCCCTTCGGCAGCCAGCTCTTTGTCGCTCAGAACGTGCACCCACTCGCTGCCCGCGTAATGAGTGGCCAGCGCGGCTTGCAGATCGGCCGGCGTGGGCTGGCCGGTCAGAAGGTCGAGGTGCAGCGCCACCTGCACCAGCATGCCTTGCCGGAAGTTCCCCACGCTCGGCACGAATATCGGCCGGCGAGCGAGCCTGCTGTAGCGCTGCAGCTCGGCGAGGTGCTTGTGTTCTAGCCCCAGCCCGTAAAGCTCGTAGGCTGGTGCGCTGCGCGCGGGACCGACAGCCTCGAAGGCTTCGACCATGGCCCGCCCACCGCCTGAGTAGCCGCTCACCGCATGCACCGCCACCGGATAGTCGGGCGGCAGCAGGCCGGCGTCGACCAGGGGGCGCAGCAGCGCGATGCCGCCGGTCGGGTAGCAGCCTGGGTTGCTCACCCGCCGCGCCTTGCGAACCGCGTCTGCTTGCTCCGCGGCCAGTTCGGGGAAGCCGTAAACCCAGCCTGGCGCAACCCGATGCGCCGAACTTGCGTCGATGATGCGCGGCCCGCCGCCAGGCAGGCTGTCAGCCAGCCCCACCGTCTCGCGCGCAGCGTCGTCGTGAAGGCACAGCACCACCAGATCAACGCCGGCCATCAGTTCGCGCTTGACGCCGGCATCCTTGCGCAGAGCGGGGTCGATGCTGACCAGCTCGACGCCGCTCATCGCCGCCAGCCGCTCGCGAATGCCCAAGCCCGTGGTACCGGCTTCGCCGTCGATGAAGATGCGGGCGGATCGTTGGTTCATGAGGCGTTCGCGAGACATGCGACAAGGAGTCGTTCAGGCGTTCAACAAGGCAAGACGGCCAGATGGTAGCGCTGGAGTGTCAGACCCGATTTGGGCGCAATGCGGGATGCTAAAGTGCTCGCCGCTCCCTAGCGACGGCTTGGCGGTGCGACGCCTGCACTGTCCGCGCCGGTCCGCGGGGGATTGAAGCCAACGATGCGGCGTGCTGCGCTTGGCGCGCCTGCGACTCTGCTGGCAGCGAGGCCGAGCCGGCTCCAACATGCCCACCCCAACTTTCCCGATTCCGAGAGCAAGCCCATGAAGATTCACGAATATCAAGGCAAGGAAATCCTGCGCCAGTTCGCCGTGCCGGTGCCGCGCGGGTATCCGGCGTTCACTGTGCAGGAGGCGGTGGAGGCGGCCCAAAAACTCGGCGGCCCGGTGTGGGTGGTCAAGGCGCAGATCCACGCCGGCGGTCGCGGCAAGGGCGGCGGCGTGAAGCTCGCCCGGTCGATCGATGAAGTCAAGGCACTCGCCAGCGAGATCCTCGGCATGCAGCTCAAGACCCACCAGACCGGCCCCGGCGGCCAGAAGGTGCGTCGCCTGCTGATCGAGGACGGCGCGGACATCAAGAAGGAGTATTACGTCGCCGCGGTCACCGACCGCGCCACGCAGCGCGTCGCGATGATGGCGTCGAGCGAAGGCGGCATGGACATCGAGGAGGTCGCGCACGCCACGCCCGAGAAAATCCTCAAGGTCTTCATCGACCCGGCTGTCGGCTTGACTGATGCGCAAGGCCTGGAGCTCGCGCGCGGCATCGGCGTGCCCGAGGCTTCGCAGGCGCAGGCGGTCGATGTCCTCAGGAAGCTCTACCGCTGCTACATGGAGACCGACTGCAGCCTGGCCGAGATCAACCCGCTGATCCTCGAAGGCAACGGCAACATCAAGGCGCTCGACGCCAAGTTCAACTTCGACAGCAACGCGCTGTTCCGCCACCCGGAGATCGTCGCCTACCGTGATCTGGACGAGGAAGACCCGGCCGAGATCGAAGCGAGCAAGTTCGATCTCGCCTACATCCAGCTCGATGGCAACATCGGCTGCCTGGTCAACGGCGCCGGCCTGGCAATGGCCACCATGGACACCATCAAGCTGTTCGGCGGCGAGCCGGCCAACTTTCTCGACGTGGGCGGTGGCGCGACCGCCGAGAAGGTCACCGAGGCCTTCAAGATCATGCTCAAGAACCCGGAAATCAAGGCGATTCTGGTCAACATCTTCGGCGGCATCATGCGCTGCGACACCATCGCCGACGGCGTCATCGTCGCCAGCAAGGCAGTCGGCCTGAGCGTGCCGTTGGTCGTGCGCATGAAGGGCACCAACGAAGACATCGGCAAGAAGATGCTGGCCGACTCCGGCCTGCCGATCATCGCCGCCAACACCATGGCCGATGCCGCGCAGGCCGTCGTTGCCGCCGCCGCCAAGCAAGCCTGAGGACACCGCAATGAGCATCCTGATCGACAAGAACACCCGGGTCATCACCCAGGGCATCACCGGCAAGACCGGTCAGTTCCACACCCGCGGCTGCCGCGATTACGCCAACGGCCGCGAATGCTTCGTGGCGGGCGTCAACCCGAAGAAGGCCGGCGAAGACTTCGAAGGCATTCCCATTCACGCCACGGTCAAGGACGCCAAGGCGGCCACCGGGGCGACCGTCAGCGTCATCTACGTGCCGCCGGCCGGTGCCGCCGCGGCCATCTGGGAGGCGGTCGAGGCCGACCTGGACCTCGCCATCTGCATCACTGAAGGCATCCCCGTGCGCGACATGCTCGAGGTGCGCAACCGCATGGCGGCCAAGGAAGCGGCCGGCGGCAAGCGCACCTTGCTGCTCGGCCCCAACTGCCCGGGCCTCATCACGCCCGACGAGATCAAGATCGGCATCATGCCGGGCCACATTCACCGCAAGGGCCGCATCGGCGTGGTCTCGCGCTCCGGCACGCTGACTTACGAAGCGGTGGCGCAGCTCACCGAACTCGGCCTGGGCCAGAGCAGCGCGGTCGGCATCGGCGGCGACCCGATCAACGGCCTCAAGCACATCGACGTGATGCAGCTGTTCAACGACGATCCCGACACCGACGCCGTGATCATGATCGGCGAGATCGGCGGCCCCGACGAAGCCGAGGCCGCGCGCTGGTGCAAGGCCAACATGAAGAAGCCCATCGTCGGCTTCATCGCCGGAGTGACCGCGCCCCCCGGCAAGCGCATGGGCCATGCCGGTGCGCTGATCTCCGGCGGCGCCGACACCGCTGACGCCAAGCTGGCCGTGATGGAGGAGTGCGGCTTCACCGTCACGCGCAATCCATCGGAAATGGCCAAGCTGCTCAAGGGATTGCTCTAAGACTCTTGCTCCTCTCCCCCTTGGGGAGAGGCCGGGTGAGGAGCCACTCACGCGTGCCGGGCACTGCATCCACTCTCGCCTGCCGGCCGAGGGAGCAACAGGACATCCCTTGCCGAAAGGCCCCGATTCAGTCCCCCTACACTCCCCCGTCGCCCGGGCCTGCCGCGGCACGCATCTCTAGAGGAAGCGCAAATGGAAGCAATCATGACGCCCGAGTTCTGGGTCGCGGTCGGTCAGATCATCATGATCGATATCCTGCTCGGCGGCGACAACGCGGTGGTCATCGCGCTGGCCTGCCGCAAGCTGCCGCCCAAGCAACGCACCCTGGGCATTCTGTGGGGCACTGCGGGTGCGATCGTGCTGCGCGTCATCCTGATTTTCTTCGCACTCACGCTGCTGGCCATTCCGTTCCTCAAGATCGTCGGCGCCATCCTGCTGGTCTGGATCGGCATCAAGCTGCTGGTTCCCGACGATGAAGACCCGCATGCCAACATCACGGGCAGTGACAAGCTCTGGGGCGCCGTCAAGACCGTCATCGTCGCCGACCTGGTGATGAGCGTCGACAACGTCATCGCCATCGCCGGGGCCGCGCAGGGCGCGCATTCTGACCACCACATGATGCTGGTGATCTTCGGCCTCGTGGTCAGCATCCCGATCATCGTGTGGGGCAGCCAGATGGTGCTCAAGCTGATGGACCGTTACCCCTTCATCATCACCGCCGGCGGCATGCTGCTCGGCTGGATCGCCGGCACGATGCTGATCAGCGATCCCGCGCTGGCTAACCCCGACGTGTGGCAGCAGATCCCCAAGATCGCCCAGACCGACATGATCAAGTACGGCGCCGGCATCGGCGGCGCGCTGCTGGTCTATGCGGTGGGGAAATGGCTGGGCCGCAACCGCACGCCGGTCACGCACGCGAGTTGAGCGCCCTGAGCCCGGCATGAGCTCCGCCGCCCTGTGGCTCGGCCTCGGGCTGCTGCTGATCGTGGCGGGCCTCGTTCTGGCGTGGCGCCGGCACGCGGCGCCCGCGGCGCAGCAGCGTCGCCGGGGCGGCGACCGCCGGCGCAACGATCGCGAACGAGCTCGCGGCGTCTCGCACTTCGCCAGCACCCAGCTCGACAGCGTGCAAGACACCCAGCTCGATTCGCGCATGCCCGATCCGGTGCGCCGCATCGGCCGCTACCTGATCGAGCGCGACATCGGCCGCGGCGCCATGGGCATGGTGCTGCTCGCCCGCGACGAGCGCAACGGCGAGGCGGTGGCCATCAAGACCATGGCGCTCGGCCGTGAATTCCACGGCGAGGCGCTCGACGAAGCGCGCGAGCGCTTCTTCCGCGAGGCCGAGACGGCCGGGCGCCTGCAGCACCCCGACATCGTCGCCATCCGCGAGACCGGCGAGCAGGACGGCACCGCCTTCATCGCCATGGAGCTGCTGGGCGGCCACGATCTCAGCGTCGATGCGCAGCCGGCCCGGCTGCTACCGGTGTCGGTGGTGGTGGCCATCGGGGCGCGCGTGGCGCGGGCGCTGGCCTATGCACACCGCCAGGGCGTCACCCACCGTGACATCAAGCCGGCCAACATCATGGTCGAGCCGGCGAGCGGCATGGTGAAGGTGACTGACTTCGGCATCGCCCGCATCATCGATTCCACGCAGACGCGCACCGGCCTCGTATTGGGCACGCCATCGTTCATGTCGCCCGAGCAAATGGCCGGCGCGCGCACCGACGGGCGCAGCGACCTCTACGCGCTCGGTGTCACTCTGTTCCAGCTGCTCACCGGTAGCTTGCCGCACCGCGCCGACTCCATGGCCGCGCTGCTGCACTCCATCGGCAACGACACCGCGCCGGACGTTCGCACGCTGCGCCCCGAACTGCCGCAGGCGCTGGCCGACATCGTGGCGCTGGCGCTAGAGAAGCGCCCGGAAGTGCGCTACGCCGACGGCGACGCGATGGCCGCCGACCTTGCCGCGGTGCTGGCCTTGCTGGAGGATGAATCCGCTCAGACCGCGGCCGCTCAGGGCCATCTCCAGGCCGCCGAGCCCCAGGCGAGCCCAGGCGCCGCCGCGCCACCGTAACCGGGGGCTGCGGGCACCTGCCGCGACGCCCGAAGCCGGGCACAATCCCGAGGATCGGCGCGCAACGCAGCGCCGCGATTCCCGCCGATGCCCACGTCCTTGCCCGTGACCCAGACCATGCGCTTCGAGTTCGCCAGTGCCACCGACACCGGGCGCTCGCGCAACAACAACGAAGACTCGGTGATCGTCGACGAAGCTGCGGCGCTCGCGGTGCTCGCCGACGGCATGGGCGGCTACAACGCCGGCGAAGTGGCCAGCGGCATGGCCACCGGCTTCATCAAGGCCGAGCTGGGCCGCTGGCTCAGTGAGGCCAGCGCCCAGGCCACCGA
>NZ_JACDCU010000367.1 GCF_013817365.1 Methylibium sp.
AACCCTTGCTCGCGGCGCACACCAGCGCCCATCTGCCGTCGATGCCGAAGTCCATACCGTGTCTGCCTGCCTGTCGTGACGAATGCATTGTGAGGCGCGTCGACCGAACGCGGCCTCGGACTCGGCCCGAAGCGCTGTGTCGCTCTCAGCGCCACCGCGCCAGCATCCAGATCCCCACCAGCACCAGCGCGGTCCCCGCGCCGACCCACGCCGTGAACGGTTCGCCGAGGATCACGATGCCCATCAGCAGCGTGCTCATCGGCCCGACCATGCCGGTCTGCGCGGCCAGCGTGGGGCCGATGCGCTCGATCGCCATCATCACCATCAGCACGGGGGCGACCGTGCAAACCGTGGCGTTGAACAGCGACAGCCACAGCACCGGCGCAGTGGCCCCCAGCGCCACCTCGGGCGAGCGCAGCACGAAGAACTGACCGATACACAGCGCGCACGCCACCGTGCTGGCCAGACCGACCAGGCGCAGTGCGCCGAGCCGCTGCACCACTTCGCCGCTGTAGACCAGATAGACCGCATAGCTGACCGCGCTGCCGAAAACGAGAACGGCACCCAGCGCCGCGTCGGGGCCCTGAAAGCCCACTTCGTGGCCGAAGACCAGCGCCACGCCGACATAGCTGACGCCGATGGCCATGAGCTGCCGACCACTCACCTTTCGTCCGAACAACAGCACGCCGAAGGCCAGCACCAGCGTTGGGTTGAGGTAGAGGATCAGCCGCTCGAGACTGGCGCTGATGTACTGCAGGCCGAGAAAGTCGAGAAAGCTCGCCAGGTAGTAGCCGGTCACGCCGAGCAGCAGCACCATGCGCTTGTCCTGCGCCGTCAGGGCCGGCTTGCCGCGGCTGGCCCACCAAGCCATCGCCAGGAAGAACGGCAGCGCGAACAGCATGCGGAAGAACAGCACCGTGACCGCATCGAGGCCGTGGCGGTACAGGAGCTTGGCGACGATGGCCTTGCCCGAAAAGGCGATGGCGCCGGTCATTGCGAGGGCGAGACCCGCCCAAGGCAGCCGATCGGGTGGGGTCATCGAGAAAGGCTCACGGCGCCGACGTCGGCGCCACCGCCACAGCGGACGCGCGGACTTGCGAGGCGGCAAACTTCGACGCAGCGCCGCGCGAGCGACAAAGCTCGTCAATCCTCTTCGTGGAAAGCGACCTCTCGCTTCTTGCGGATCGTGGGCAGCATCACGACCACGATCATCAGCACCGCCGCAACCAACAGACCCGCCGACAGTGGCCGCGTGACGAAGGTGCTCCATTCGCCGCGCGAGAGCAGCAACGCGCGTCGCAGGTTCTCCTCCATCATGGGCCCGAGGATGAAGCCCAGCAGAAGCGGCGCACCCTCGCATTGGAACTTGTAAAACGTGTACCCGACCAAGCCGAAGCCGGCCGCAACGAACACGTCGAAGTTGTTGTTGTTGAGGGTGTACAGGCCGATGCTGCAGAAGGTGAGGATGGCGGGGAACAGGAACCGGTAGGGCACCGTCAGCAGCTTGATCCAGATGCCGATCATCGGCAGGTTGAGGACGACCAGCATCAGGTTGCCGATCCACATGCTCGCGATCAGGCCCCAGAAGAGATCGGGGTTGCTGGTCATCACCTGCGGGCCAGGCTGGATGCCCTTGATGGTCATGGCCCCCACCATCAACGCCATCACGGTGTTGGGCGGGATGCCGAGCGTGAGCATCGGGATGAAGCTGGTCTGCGCGCCGGCGTTGTTGGCACTCTCCGGACCAGCGACGCCGCGGATGTCGCCCTTGCCGAATTGGCTCGCATCCTTGGCAACCTTCTTCTCCAGCGTGTACGCGGCAAAGGCCGAAAGGATCGAGCCGCCGCCCGGCAGCACGCCCAGGGCCGAGCCCAGCACCGTACCGCGCACCACCGCCGGCCAAGCTTTCTGGAAATCGTCTTTCGTCGGCCACAGCCCCTTCACGTCCTTCGTGAACACCTCACGTTGCTCGGCCGGCTTGCCCAGGTTGGCGATGATCTCGGACAAGCCGAAGACGCCCATGGCAATACCGATGAAGCTGATGCCGTCGGTGAGTTCGGGAATACCGAAAGAAAAACGCGGCGTGCCGGAGATGACGTCGGTGTTGACCTGACCGAGCAAAAGACCTAGCACGATCATGCCCAGCGCCTTGATCAGCGAGCCCGATGCCAGCACCACCGCGCCGATCAGGCCCACCACCATGAGCGAAAAATATTCGGCCGGCCCGAACTTGAAGGCCAGCTCGGTGAGGGGCGGCGCGAAAGCCGCGATGACCAAGGTAGCCACCGAGCCGGCGAAGAAGGAGCCCAGGCCCGCGGCGGCAAGCGCCGGGCCGGCGCGGCCCTGGCGTGCCATGGCGTAGCCGTCGATCGCGGTGACCACCGAGCTCGACTCGCCCGGCACGTTGATCAGAATGGCCGTGGTGGAGCCGCCGTACTGCGAGCCGTAATAGATGCCGGCCAGCATGATGAGTGCCGGCGTGGCGTCGAGCGCGTAGATCGATGGCAGCAGCATGGCCATCGTGGCGGTCGGGCCCAGGCCAGGCAGCACGCCGACGAGCGTGCCGATGACCGTGCCGAAGAAGGCGTACAGAAGATTTTCGAGCGAGAGCGCGGTCTCGAAGCCGAGGACGAGGTTGTCGAACAGTTCCATGCTTGTCGTCCTCAGCCCATGAAAGCGGGCCACAACGGGATGGTCAGCCCGAGGCCCTTGATGAAGACCGCCCAGGAAAGCACGGTGAGAGCGATGGACATGATGATCGCGCTGAGCCAGTGGAACTCTTCACCGGCCAGCGCCGACAGGATGATGAGAATGGGCAGCGAAACCACCATGCCGAGCCGCGGCAACGCCAGGCCGAACACCACGAACGCACTCAGCACGATGAACAGCGGCTTGAAGGCGATGGCGCCGATCGGGTCGCCGTCTTCGCTCTCAATGGTCAGCGACGTGAACAGCACGACCGCGCCGAGCAGGGCCAGGATGATGCCGAGGCCGAAGGGAAAGAAGGCCGGTCCGGGACGTGCCGAACTACCGAAGGTGTAGTTCAAGGCACCGATGGCGAAGCTCACGCCAATGACGATAAACATGATCGCCGATCCGAAATCGCGCTGACTCTTGATCTTCAAGCGTTGTCTCCCTGTTGTCGTCACGCACGCCGAAGCGCGGTGCACGCATTCTAGGAATGAGGTGCCCAGCACCTCAGTGGGTAACTACGTAGCTCGGCCCGGCCCTGCTCCTGCGTCAGCGTTGTCAAAGCAGGACACGAGCAAAGCATAAGCCGGCGCGAATGATGTACTTGCGGCGTCACTCACTCCCAACGGGGCGTGGCGCGCAGCACTTCTTCGATCGTCGTCGAACCCTGCGCGACCTTCATGGCGCCGGCCAGGCGCAGCGGCTGCAAGCCTTGATGCACTGCCTGCTTGCGCAACGCCGCGCCGTCGTAGTGCGGATGAATGGTGGGCTGCAGCGCATCGCTCACCGCGAGCAGTTCATACAGGCCGCTGCGGCCGCGAAAACCCGTGTGGCGGCATTCGAGGCACCCGACCGGCTTGCAGGGCCGGTACTCGCCCGAGAGCCGCCACGGCTTGATGGCCTCGGCCAGTGTTTCGCGCGAGCCGCTGTCGTCAGGCGCCTTGCAGGCCGGGCACAGCGTGCGCACCAGCCGCTGCGCCAGCACGCCGATCACGGTGGCGCCGATCAGGTAGGGCGCGACGCCCAGGTCGATGAGCCGGGTGACCGCCGAGGCCGCGTCGTTGGTGTGCAGCGTACTGAAGACGAGGTGGCCGGTGAGCGCGGCCTGGATCGCCATCTCCGCCGTGGCGAGGTCGCGGATCTCGCCGACCATGATGATGTCCGGGTCCTGCCGCATCAGCGCGCGCAGGCCTTCGGCGAAGCCGAAGTCGAGCGCGGTCTGCACCTGCGTCTGGTTGAAGGCCGGCTCGATCATCTCGATCGGATCTTCGACGGTGCACACGTTGACTTCGTCCGTGGCCAGGCGCTTGAGGGTCGAATACAGCGTGGTCGTCTTGCCGGAGCCCGTCGGGCCTGTGACGAGAATGATGCCGTGCGAGCGCGTGACGAGCTGCTCCCAGAGCTTGGCGTCCTGCGCGCCGAAGCCCAGGCCGTCGAGCTGCTTGACGGCGTTGTCGGGGTCGAAGATGCGCATCACCATCTTCTCGCCGAAGGCCGTGGG
>NZ_JACDCU010000054.1 GCF_013817365.1 Methylibium sp.
CCGCCGAAGACATCGCTCGGCGCTTCCGTCGTCCCGCCGTCAACGCCGCCTGGCCGGCAGACAGGTCACAACTGTTTGGCGTGGACGGCCGGGCCCGATTCGTCGCATTCCCAGCCCAGGCAGAGCTTACTGAGGAGACGATGCGGTACTTCCTTCGGGAGGCGAAGCGAATTCACGGAGACCGTTGTCTGCTTGACGGTCAGCCGGAGTTTGTGGAGCTGGCGTGCAGGGTCGCGCTCGAAAACCCGGACGGTATTGCCGTCTGTGAACGCAGGCCGCAGGCGCTGCGGCGAAGTCGGGTTGCGGCACCGGAATGAGTTAGTGTCGGGCGCGTCGAGGCAGTGCGGCGTGGTGGTCAAGAGCATGGTCGGCGCGAACTTTAATCCGCCGAGTGCCGACCCGGCCGCGGCGCCTATTTCCGGTGACGTTGTTTGGGTCCGAGATCAGGGGCCGTCAGTGAGGCGAACGGGCTCTCGATCTTCTTCGCGCCGAATTTTGAGCGGGGGAACATTTCTTCGGTGGCCCACAGCAACGCGCTGTACATCAGTGAGGCCATGCCCCGGTCGATGGACGAACGCTTGGGGACCTCGTCATGCGCGAGCGCCTCAAGCGAGCGCCGGACCTCGTCGCCCTCTAGGCGCGTGCCGCCGACGTCGATGTCGATGAGCTGCACATGCAGCATCACCCACTCGGGATTGACCAATCGAACCCCGTCGACCAGGACATAGTGGGCCTGCGTTCGCTTCCACACCCAGGCTCGAGCCTCCCAAGGCTTGATCGAGAGGAATCCGGCCAGGATGAGGGTGATCAACTCGTTCTTGGTGCGCGTTTGGGTGATGCCCGGACGAATCGCGAGCTGGCTGAGGTACGAGGACATCTCGACCGGCAGGTAGGTATGGATTTTCATCGCGCTCAGCGTACGGTGTGAGCTGTGACGGTGGCACAGCTGCTTGTAGAAGTTCTAGGTAGTGTAATGGCGAGAGAGTCCGCTACGCAGCGGTGCCAGTCAGTCGCCCTCGACCGTCGTACTCACGGTCTCGGCCACAAACCAGTAGTCGCGGCGCGCATGCGCTGGTGACATCAACGTTTGGTGTGTGACGAACTGCATACATACGCGGACGCGACTGGCGCCGCCCGCGTCGTCCGACGGCCGAATGTCTGCTGCTCAGGCCAGCGAACTCAAGCGGCCAACCCATAGCTGCCTGCCAAGATTTTCTAGTCGTTTGACCGGGCTTTGGAAGCAGCCATCGCGCTGCGTCCGGCCGACGCGACAAAAGCGACAAACCTAAGAAGCTGCCGTTCGGAGAGGCGCGACGGCGGTCGGCGTCAAAGGCCGGTCGTGCGACTGCTCCTCACAGCCTCGAAATGGCGCTGCCGACCCACCGCTGCAGTCGGATTCCCGAACGGCCCTCCGAAAAGCTGACATCGAGTGCCTCGAGCTCGGCATGCCAATGGGCGGATTCCTGCAACTGCGTGGTCGGCCCCCCGGAAGATGGTCGATATCGGCTCGCACGTCCCGGCCGAGAAGGCGGCTCGCGATCGAGCTCTTGGCCGAGGACCCGGCACCCGACGTCGATAACGAGCTGACCCGCGTCAGCCAGCGCCCCGCTCACGAAAGGGGGCGGCACACCCATGATTTCAGCCCCACTCCGGCCATTCAGGCGCCAAAGAGTCTTGGCACCGAAGACTGGTACTGGGAAGCCGAACGGGAAGCGTTTGATGAGCTCACGGCGGCACCGTAAGTGCGGCGAGTGCTGGTCCCGGACACGGCTCCGAACTCGTGTTGGTGCTTCCGCTGGACCGTTCGGAGAAAGCTCGCTGACCGAGAACGCCGGCGTGCTCGTCGCCGCGATATGACACGCCGATGTCAGGGTCTCCGCTTCCCGAGCAGCGCGTAGCATGCAAACTCGGCCACGCTACGGCACAAACGATGTGTCGGCATAAATCGCGTTGGCCACGACCATCATGGAGCAGGAAATGCAGCAGACGATCGAGCAGCTAAACGTGCAGTGGAACGCTGCCTTCAACCGCAAGGACGCGACCGGATTGGCCGCGCTCTATCACGAGAAGGCAGTGGTGTCGCCGGGCAACGGCCAGACCGTCGTGGGCCGCGCCGAGATCCAGAAACTGTTCCAAGGCTTTTTCGATGCCGGCGCGCACAACCACACCATCGAGGTCATCGCCACGGGCGGTGAAGGCGACCTGATATACGAAGTGGCCCGGTGGAACGCGAACCTGCCTGAGAAGGACGGCAAGAAGCCCGTCATGAGGGGAATCCTCGTGCAAAACTTCCAGCGCCTATCGGGGGGGCAAGACTGGCAGTCGTCCTCCCACGTCTGGAACGCCGCCAGCGAGTAGTCCTGCTTACCTTGGGGGTGAGGGCGGCCGCACGGCCCTGAACGGCATCGGTGCCAAGCGCTCTTCCAGCCACCACCGATCTCGGAGGCAAGACCGTTTTTCAATGCGTAGACCCCACAGCGACTGCCAGACGGTCCGTTCCCGCGGCCGGCGCAAGAGCCGGCGATGATTCGTGCATGTGGACGGGCCATCCAGCCAAGAGCGCGAAAGTCCGCTCCAGCCGGACGGCCCATCCCTGCAGCCCGTCTTGCATTCGCTACGGCCGTCCACGTACGCTGCAGGCATGTGCGCCAACTACGTCCCCGTCACCCGCGCCGACCGGTTGCTGATGTTCTTCGGCGTGCAGCGCCATCGTGACGAGCCCGATCACGACGTGTTCCCGATGGGCCTGGCGCCGTTCATCCGGCTGGCCCCGCCCGGGTTTAAGCCCGGTGAGACGACGCGCTTTCTCGACGACGGCATCTTTCGGTTCGTTCCCGACTTCATCACCAGGATGGGCTGGGCGCGGCAGACATACAACGCGCGCAGCGAGACGGTCGACAGCAAGGCCACCTACAAGGAGGCCTGGGGCAAAGGGCATCGCTGCATCATCCCGGCCGAGGCCATCTACGAGCCCAACTACGAGAGCGGGTCGGCGGTGCGCTGGCGCATCCGTCTCGCAAACGACGACCCGATGGGCATCGCCGGCATCTACCGAACCTGGGCCAACGTCGAGGGCGAACTGGTCTTCACGATGGCCTTGCTGACCGTCAATGCCGACGACCATCCGTTCATGAAGCGCTTGCACTCGCCGGGCGAGGAGAAGCGCATGGTGGTGATCCTCGATCCCGAGGATTACGAGGGTTGGCTGACCTGCGGGGTGGCCGAAGCCAAGGCTCGCTACTGCAGGCAATGGCACGGCCCGCTCGTTGGCGAACCGGCACCACTGCCCAGGCGGCCCCCGCGCAGCGGCGTCGCGCGCCCGAGCCAACCGACGCCGCCGAGCCAGGAAGGCAGCGGCAGCCTGTTCTAGCCTTGGTTGGCCGATCCGACCGCAGAACACCCCGGTTTGCGGTGGACCGGCTCCGGTGCAATACTGGATGCCCATACAGTATCTGGAGCCTCGATGGCCGCCGTCCTGGAATGGGCTGGCGACGACGAGGCGCCGGCTCTGCCGCCCCGATCCCGACCGATGCTCGCCCCGGGCGAACTGCCGCCTGCCGTGGCATCGGCCCTCTGGCGGGGCACCGAGCTGGGTTCGCCCGTCACTGCGGTGCTCTCGAGCGGCTTCGCTGCGCTCGATGCGGAACTGCCCGGCGCCGGCTGGCCCTGCCATTCGCTGACCGAGGTGTTGCAGGCGCAGGCGTCCGTCGCCGAGTGGCGCCTGCTCGCGCCGGCGATGCGCCGAGTCGTCGCCACCGGCCGGGACATCGTCGTCGTCGGGCCGCCCAAGGCGCCGCACCTGCCCGGACTGCAGTACGTCGGGCTCGACGAACGCCGGCTGGTCTGGGTTCAGACCGAGACACCGGCCGAGCGCCTGTGGGTGACCGAACAGCTCATCAAGGCCAATGCCGCCGGCCTGCTGGTGGCCTGGCTTCCGCAGGCCCGCCCCGAGCAGATCCGCCGGCTGCAGGTCTGTGCCCAGACGTGTGACGGCCCGGTGTTCTTGTGCCGCCCGGCCAGCGCCGAGCACGAAGCATCGGCCGCCCCGCTGCGCGTGCAGCTCCGCTTCGGCATCGACTGGGAGTTGCACCTGCACATCCTCAAGCGCAAGGGTCCGGTGCACGAAGGCATCGTCACGCTGCCCTCGGTGCCCGGCGGCCTCGAATCCATCATCACGCCGCGGCTGCGCAAACCCAGCGTGCTCATCGCCAGGCGCAATGCCCGTGAGGTGCCCGATGTTGTGGGCCGCACTGCTCCCCGACCGACTCCCCTGCGACGGGCCACGGCGCACTGAGGCGCTGTCGGGACTGTCGACGTGGTGCCTCCAGTTCACGCCCCGCGTCGCCGTCGTCGAACCGCTCTGCGAGCTCCCTGCCGTGGCGATGGAGGTCGAGTCCAGCGTGCGGCTGTTCGGCGGCAAGCGCCGCCTGGTCGAACGCGTGCGCGAGCAATGCGCCGAACTCGGCGTCCGGCAGCTCAGCTGGGCGCCGACCGGCCTGGCGGCAGTGGCGCTGGCTCGGGCGGGGATTTCCAACGGGTTCGCCAAGCCGCTGGAGCAAGTGCTCGACGGCCTGCCCATCGACGTCCTGAGCGCGGTGGCGGCCCACCGCGCAACGCTCGTGCGGCTCGGCTGCCAGACCCTTGGGCAGGTGCGCGCGCTGCCGCGCGGTGGCCTGAGCCGGCGCTTCGATGCGCAACTGCTTGCTGCGCTGGACCAGGCCTACGGCCTGCGGCCCGAGGCCCATGACTGGGTGAGGTTGCCGGACAGCTTCCACGCCAGGCTGGAGCTGATGGCCCGGGTGGAACTCGCACCGGCACTGCTGTTCGGTGCACGCCGGCTCATGCTGCAGATGTCGGGCTGGCTGGCCGCCCGCCATTGCGGGGTCACCGCCTTCACGCTGCGCTGGCGCCATGACGCCATGCGAGCCCGGTCCGCCGGCGACGGCGGCGAACTCACCGTTCGCACCGCGCAGGCCACACGCGACATCGAGCACCTGACGCGCCTCCTCGCGGAGCACCTGGCCAAGGTTCAGCTGCTCGCACCGGTGGCCGACCTGGAGCTGCTCGCGATCGACGTGCAGGCCTTCGAGGAGAAGACACGATCACTGCTGGCCGAGCCACAGCAATCGGGCGAAGGACTGGCGCTCGTGCTGGAGCGGATCGCCGCGCGCCTGGGACCCGACCGGGTGTTGCGGCCGGTCGTGCTCGAGGACCACCGGCTCGAATGGATGTCGCACTGGCAGCCCGCGCCGACGCCCCGACCCAGGAAGGCCAGCCGCACGGTCGGCATCCCGCAGCCGACCTTCGTGCTGCCCGAGCCCTTGCGACTGGCCACGCGCGGCGATCGACCGCTGTACCAGGGCGTGCTGCAACTGCTGGCCGGGCCGCACCGCGTCGAAGGCGGCTGGTGGGACCGCACGGTCGAGGCCGGCCTGCAGACGACGCGCAACGTCGCGCGCGACTACTGGGTGGCGCTGAGCGAGCACGCCGGCGTGCTCTGGATCTTCCAGACCCGCCTCGCCGACGACGAGACCGCCTGGTTCCTGCACGGGACTTTTGCCTGAGCGGACACGGCATGGCGAGCATCCCGGACTACGCCGAGCTGCGGTGCGTCAGCAACTTCAGCTTCCTGCGCGGCGCGAGCCAGCCGGACGAGCTGGTGGCTCGTGCCAAGCAGCTGGAGTATCGCGCGCTGGCGATCACCGACGAGTGCAGCCTGGCCGGCATCGTCCGGGCCCATGTCGCCGCCAAGGAGCATGAACTCAAGCTGCTGATCGGCAGCCAGTTCCGGGTCGACTGGGGTTCGGCAACCCGACCGGACACGACCCCCTTCGTGCTCACCGTGCTGGCCTGCAACCTGAACGGCTACGGCAACCTCTCCCAGTTCATCACCAAGCTGCGCCGCTCGTCGGAGAAGGGCAGCTACCACCTCGACATTGCTGACCTGACCGGGCAGGAACTGGCCGATTGCGTCGTGGTCCTGTCGCCGCAGCGCATGGCCGAGGCGGCGCAGCTGGAGACCGTCGCGCGGTGGCTATTGGGGGAGTTTCTGGGTCGCTGCTGGCTGGGGGTGGATCTGCTGCGGGTGCTCGACGACGAGATGTGGCTGCACCGGCTGCGCGAGGTGAGCGCGCTGACCGCGGTGCCGCTCGTCGCGGCCGGCGACGTGCATTTCCATGTGCGCTCGCGCAAGGCCCTGCAGGACGTGCTGACCGCCACCCGGGTCGGCCGGCCGCTCACCGAGTGCGGGCTCGAGCTGCAGCCGAACGCGGAGCGGCATCTGCGGACGCGACTGCGTCTGGCACAGACCTCCCCGGCGGACCTGCTCGCCGAGACGCTGAAGGTCGCTGCGCGCTGCGACTTCAGTCTGGACGAGTTGCGCTACCAGTACCCGGACGAGGTGGTGCCCGTCGGCGAGACGCCCGGCTCCTATCTTCGGCGCATTGCCTACGAGGGGGCAGGGCGCCGCTGGCCGCACGGCGTGCCGGCGAAGGTGCAGACGCAGATCGAGTACGAGCTGGAGCTGATCTGCGAGCTGAAGTACGAGCACTACTTCCTGACGGTGGCCGACATCGTGGCCTTCGCGCGCTCGCGCCACATCCTGTGTCAGGGCCGCGGCAGCGCTGCCAACAGCGTCGTCTGCTACTGCATCGGCGTGACCGAGGTCGATCCGGCCCGCATGTCGGTGCTGTTCGAGCGCTTCATTTCGCGCGAGCGCAACGAGCCACCCGACATCGACATCGACTTCGAGCATGAGCGCCGCGAGGAGGTGCTGCAGTACCTGTACACGAAGTACGGCCGCGACCGGGCGGCGATCACCGGCGTCGTCATCAGCTACCGGCCCAAGAGCGCCATCCGCGATGTCGGCAAGGCGCTCGGCTTCCCGCTCGAGACGGTGGACGCCATCGCCAAGGGTCATCAGTGGTGGGACGGCCGCGAGATCAAGCGCGAGCGGCTCGCGGAGCTGGGTCTGTCGGTCGATGACCTGCAGGTGCGGCAACTCTTGCAGCTCACCCAGCAGTTGCTGGGCTTCCCGCGTCACCTCAGCCAGCACACCGGCGGCTTCGTGCTCACGAAGGGGCCGCTCTCTCGCATGGTGCCGATCGAGAACGCCTCGATGCCGCAGCGCACCGTCATCGAATGGGACAAGGACGACCTGGACGCACTGGGGCTGCTGAAGGTCGACTGCCTGGCGCTGGGCATGCTGACCGCGATTCGCAAGTCGCTGGAGTTCATCGGCGTGCGCAAGGGCTACCAGTTCGAGATGCAGGACATCCCGCCCGAAGACGCCGAGACGTACGACATGGTCTGCAAGGCCGACACGGTCGGGGTCTTCCAGATCGA
Organism: Methylibium sp.; assembly: GCF_013817365.1. Taxonomy (GTDB): domain Bacteria; phylum Pseudomonadota; class Gammaproteobacteria; order Burkholderiales; family Burkholderiaceae_C; genus Methylibium. The sequence goes on from NZ_JACDCU010000054.1 coordinate 7,345, forward strand.
GAGCCGGGCGCAGATGAGCATGCTGCCGCGCCTGAAGCCGCGCTGCTTCTACGACCTGGTGGTCGAGGTGGCCATCGTGCGGCCCGGGCCTATCGTCGGCGGCATGGTGCATCCGTATCTGAATCGTCGGCAGGGCAAGGAGCCGGTCACCTACCCGAGCGAAGCCCTGAAGGAAGCACTCGGCCGCACGCTGGGCGTGCCGGTGTTCCAGGAGCAGGTGATGCAGATCTCCATCCTGGCCGCCGGCTTCACGCCCGGCGAGGCCGACGGTCTGCGGCGCGCAATGGCGGCGTGGAAGCGCAAGGGCGGGCTGGAGCGGTACTACTCGAAGATCGTCGACGGCATGACGCAGCGGGGTTACGACGAGACCTTCGCCAAGGCGATCTTCGAGCAGATCAAGGGCTTCTCGGAGTACGGCTTCCCGGAGTCGCATGCGGCCTCGTTCGCGCTGCTCGTCTACGCGAGCTGCTGGATCAAGTGCCACCACCCGGCCGAGTTCCTGGCCGCAATGCTCAACTCGCAGCCGCTGGGTTTCTATTCGCCATCGCAGCTTGTGCAGGACGCCAAGCGCCACGGTGTGGAGGTGCGTGCGGCCGACGTGATGCACAGCGAGGTCGATTGCACGCTGGAGGACCTGCCGCATCCGCCGGCTGTTCGGCTCGGGCTGCGGCTCATTGCGGGGCTCAAGGGCGCGGCCGAGCGCATCGTGGCCGCGCGAGGAGAGCGGGTCTTCGACAGCGCGGAGGACCTGGCGCGGCGCGCGGGCCTGGAGCAGCACGAGATGAAGCTGCTTGCTGCAGCGGATGCCTTGATGAGCCTGTCGGGCCACCGACGCCAGCAGGTCTGGGACGCCGCGGCTTTGCGTTCAACGCCGCTGCTGCTGCGCGACGCGCCGGTGGATGAAGACCTCCTGGAACTGCCGCCGGCGCCCGAGGGCGAGGAGATCGTTTTCGACTACGCCGCACTCGGGCTCACACTGCGCCGGCATCCGCTGGCGCTGTTGCGACCGAAGCTAAACGAGCGTCGGCTGCTGACGGCGGAGCAACTGGATTCGCAACCGAACGGGCGCATGGTCCGCTACTGCGGCATCGTCACGTTGCGGCAGCAGCCCGACACGGCCAACGGGACCATCTTCGTGTCGCTGGAGGACGAGACCGGCGTCGTGCAGGTCATCGTGTGGAAGAGCCTGCGCGAGCAGCAGCGGAAGGTTCTGCTCGGGTCGCGGCTGCTGGCCGTGTACGGGACCTGGCAGCGCGAAGGCGACGTGAAGAACCTGATCGCGCGGCGGCTCGCGGACATGACGCCATTGCTGGGCCGGCTGGCGGCATCGACGGTGAGCCGGGATTTCAAGTGAGGCCGCCCGCCATTCATTGGCGAGACCCGTCGCTGGCCGGTCTTGTGCGGGAGCCGATTGACGATGGTCCATGCGGCCGCCGGCGAACGGCGGTCCGGAGGAACAGCGGACTGCCGACCTGACAAGGGGTCAACGTCTGGACTCGGCGATAGCTGTCCTTCGACCGCCGAACCTGAGGGGCTGCAGTCAGTCGCCTTTGGGGTCTGAAGGCCAGCACCGTCAGTCCGAGTCGAAGGTCACGATTGTCAATTGGCCACATTAGGCTCGTTGGCCTTCGGGCGCCGCGGTCTGCGGCAGCTTGTCCGGTACGTACTCCGCCAACTCCGCCAACGAACACTCGAAAAACCTGCACAGCTTGTCCAGGTTGTCTGTCGTCGTGTTCGATCCCCTCGGGGACGCAATTTTGGACAGCGTTGCCCGGTGAATGCCCGTGGCCTCGGCAACCTGCTCGAGCGTGACCCGTTTGCCCACCTTGAAGGAGTGGTCCGCGAGTCTTTCTCTGAGTCTGAAGCGAATCATGGAACGGAGTCTCCGAGGCCGTCGAATCTGTTCGACGACTGAGCATTTTAGATAAGCAAACGTCGCTCCTACCCTTGACAAAAGTAGTAATGTCAAATATACTCGACATATCGCAACTTAGATCGTCAATACATGGCCTCCGCCGCATCGACTCGCAGTCCTGCTCTTCCGGACTTCTCACCCGCCTGGGCCGCCGGCTTCGCCGACGGAGAAGGTTGCATCCACATTGCTCACCAGATTTATTCGACCACCCGCCCGCGCAACCCCACCTACCGCCTGCGCTTCAGCATCAGCCAGAACAACCGCGAAGTCCTCCAGCACTTCCTCGATGGATTCGGCATCCGCGGCCACATCAACGAGACGCAGCGCACCCCCGGCGAAAACCGCCAAGCCTACGTCCTGCAGTACGACGGCCGCCAGGCCTTCGAAGTCATCGCATTACTCAAGGACTTGCTCGTTCGCAAGCGTCACGAGGCGGTGGTTGCACTCAGGTTCTGGCTTGAGGGCCTGTGCGGCACCCGCTTCGGTCGCAATGGCATGCCGCCCGAAGTGCTCAGATTCCGCCGGGCCTGCTACGCCAAGCTGCGCCGTCTGAAGTGAGCCATCCAGTGCCAACTCCCCGCGGGCGTTCCCGCCGGGCGGGCCTCGCCCGCCTTTAAGCACCGTTTTGACCCATAGCGACCATGACCAACGCCACCGCCCCCATCGACATCGCCAGCCTGCACCCGCCGCATCGCTCCTTCGCGCTGCTCGGTCGCATCGACCGCTGCAAGCTCAGCTGGGCCGGCCAGCTCGCTTGCTCGGTCCAGACCTCCGTCGGTCCGCTGCAGGTGCGCGGCAACCGCGACGTGCTGCTCGATGTGCGGGAGGGAAGCTGGCTGGCGCTGCAACTTCAACGCGATGAATTCGGCGTCCATGTGCGAGCAGTCCAGGCCGCCTCGCCGCTGAGCCACGCTGCATGGCTTGCGAGCGTGCCCTGCGACCAGCCGGCGGTCGTGCAGCGCCTGCGTGTTGTGCTCGCTCGCCTATCACCGGGCGCACAGGCCCTCTTCATGTCGGTTCTGTCCGGCGGCCACACCCAGCTGCGCTTCTTCCGCCGCGCCGCCGCCGCCGACCATCACGCCGCGCCGGGCGGCCTCTTCAAGCAGAGCGTCCACGCGGCGGAGCTGGCCTACGCCGCCTGGCATCCCAGCGAACCCGAGCGCGATACCGCGACGCTGGCAGCGCTGCTGTTCGACATCGGCAAGCTGGCCGACCCGCACGTCGGCTGGGATCTGCCCCGCGAAGGTCCGGACCTGGAGCCGCATTTCCTGACCCGCTTGCGCGCGCTGCCGGCCTGCGACCTCGTCGAGCGCCATGAGCCGGCGCTGGCCCGGGCCGTGCGCTCCCTGCTTGTGCCCGCAGCGGATGAAGAAGCCGACTCGCGCCTGCGGCAGTCCGTTCACCTTGCCGTGACTCGCTCGTGGTCCACCGATGCTCGCGCCAACCAGGGTACGCAGTGATGACTGAAAGCTCTCTCGCCACCTCAAACCTGCCGCCCGGCTACGAACGCTGGTTTCTCGACAACCGGGTGTCCTTAGCGCTGCCGATGGCGGTGGTCGACGCCTTGGTGGTCGAACAATCAGAAAGCCGTGCCGAGCGCAAGCCGACGCCCACCGCCGCACTGGCACCCCTGACAAAAGAAGTCTCCCAGCCCAAGGCCGCGCCCGGTTGGCGTGACAGCTGGGGCGAGGTCGCTGCGGCCGGTCAGCACCGCGTCCTGCTGCAGTTCGACGCCCTGTGCGGCGGCGGCTTCCTCACCGAGCGCCGGCTTCGCAGCGCCGATTCGGGCGTCACCGAGCGTCTCCAGTCGCTGGTCGAGTTGCTGGTGAAGCGTGGCCCGGACCGCCGCTACACCCACGGTGACGCCGCCCGCGCAAAGCTCGAGTCGCTCGGGCAGGAGATGCCGCACTTCCGCGCGCCGCTGCGGCTGCTGACCCACGCGCTCGCGCTGGCCGAGGCCGCGCCCCGGCCGGTGCGCATCCCGCCGATGCTGCTGCTCGGGCCACCGGGCGTCGGCAAGACCCACTTCAGCCAGCAGATCGCACAGTTGCTCGGCGTGCCGCATGCCGTCGTCAGCTTCGACCAGCCGAGCGCCGGCAATCAGCTCCGCGGCAGCGACAAGCACTGGAGCAACTCCTCGACCGGGCTGCTGTTCGAACTGCTGTGCCTAGGCCAGCACGCCAACCCGGTCGTCCTGCTCGACGAGCTTGACAAGGCCGCGGTCGACTCCTTCACGGAGGCCCGCAGTGCGCTTTCGCAACTGCACGGCGTGCTGGAGCAGGTGACCGCGTGCCGCTGTGTCGACAACTCGGTCGACATCGAGTTCGACGCCAGCTTGGTGACTTACATCGCCACGGCCAACAGCGTTCGCGGCATCGAGCCGTCCATCCTGAGCCGCTTCGAGGTGTTCGTCATTGAGCCGCCCGAGCCGCGGGAAGCGGTCGAGACCGCCCGGCGGGTCGTCGAGTCGGCACTGCAACGCATGGGCCTGAACGAACGACTGCGCTTCGACCGCAAGTGCCACTACCTGCTGGCACACCTGAGTCCGCGGCAGATGGCGCGCACGGTCGAGAAGGCCGCGGCCAGCGCCATCGTGGAGAACCGTCAAGTCATCTGCCAAGCCGACCTCTGGGACGACCTCGGGCTGCCCAGCGACGCGCTGACGCACTGAGCGAATTCACGAAGCAAGAGTACCGACCACCCACTGGTTGCCAATGCACGAACCATCCGACTTCAAGCTCGTCGGCCTCATCGGCGGCTGCTGGGCAGCTCCCGACATCGACCAGCAGCCGCTCGTCCGGCTGAAGTGCTGGCAGGTGTTCGAGCTCGACAACGGTGACCACCTGGTCGGCTGGCACGACGCGGCCGGGGAAGGGCGGGTGAGCTCGCCGCTGCAGGCCTTGGATGCCATGCGCCGGCAGGCCCTGACCCGGTCCGGTCGGGTCTACGAGGTCTGCGGGCCGGAGGGTTGCAACGTGGAGGGCCTATACGTATGGCATGCATGGCTGCGTGCCACCGTTCGCGAGCGGGCGACCGACGTGACGCAGACGTTCGTGCGGCGCATCGAGGAGTGCAGGCCTTGAGCGGCCCCGTGTTGTTCTGCGGTGACCCGCACGGCCAGTTCGGGCACATCGTGCGCGCCGCGCAGCAACTGAAGGCCTGCGCCGTCGTCCTTCTCGGCGACCTGCAACCCACGAGGCCGCTGCATCTTGAACTCGGACCCATCGCGGACCGGACGTGGTTCATCCACGGCAACCACGACACCGACAGCGAGGAAGGCTTCCGCAACGTCTGGGACAGCGGGATGGCCGACCGAAATCTGCACGGCCGGGTGGCGACGCTTCCGGACGGGACGAGGGTCGCGGGGCTCGGGGGCGTGTTCCGCGAAAGGGTCTGGTATCCGCCGGGCGATGCCAGATTCAATAACCACGAGGCCCACCTGAACGCGACGGGGCCCTGGGACCGCTGGCGCGACGGTCCGCCGCTTCGACACTGGTCGAGCATCTATCCAGAAGTGGTGGCCGAACTGGCGGCGATGGAGGCCGACGTGCTCGTCACGCACGAAGCGCCGGCCTGCCACCCGAACGGCTTCGCGCTCATCGATGACCTGGCGCGGGCGATGAGGGTGAGGGCACTGTTCCACGGGCACCACCACGACCGGCTCGACTACAGCGAGGGGTGGCCCAAGCTCGGGTTCAGGGCGTTCGGGGTCGGGCTGCGCGGCATCACGCGGCTCGATGGGGCGCCGGTCGTGACGGGTGAGCTGGATTTAATACGCTGGTATCGCAGGCCGAGGTTTGTGGAAGAGCTGGAATAGGCGATCGGCCCGAAACGCGTCAGAGCGCGTGCGAACCTGCATCCCTTTCGCGCAGAGCCAGCGAAAGCGGCTCCAAACGGCTCGTCTCGTGCGCTGTAACTTCTGGAAGACCGAATGCAGCAGCTTGTTCAGCGATGCCTTATTCGACTCAGACGAAGAACTCGTCCCACAGACCGACTCCGGACTCGCACAACGCGAGCCGTCCGAGCATCGGGTCACCCGATTAACGACAGTTCCTTGATCGTCAAGACTACGAAATAGTCAGACGGACCGCGACAGTGACGAGCGCAGGATGCGCTGCGTGTGAGTTCAAGCCCGACGCCCCCAGAGCGATCGTCTCAAAGCTTGGCGGCAAGTTCGAGCACAGCGCCGTCAGTCTGATGAAAGAACCCGCGGAAAAGTTTGCCATCCGAAACCATCCCGGCGGCGACGCGGAGCATCTCGTCCGCCGGCACATTCAGGCTACTCGCGATGTGTTTGGATGTCGTCGGGCCATAGGACGCAAGCATCTCTACGACACGGCGCTCAAGATCGGTCCAACGCGGCGCCGAAAAGGCAAGCGGAGCGCCAGCTGATGCGGGGACGACCTCCACTGCAATCGACGTGCGAAGGGCAGGGTTTGTCGCCGTGACAGCGCGTTTGCGCGACGTCGACTGCCCCGCGGGCTCACGCAATGGTTGCAGCTGGGCGGTCACTTTTAAGACGGGATGGGCATCTCGTGGCACAGCAGGGGGAATGGCCCGCTTCGATGAGTCGATGCCAAACAGCTGCTCGAGCTGCGGACCAAGCGCAATGGCCGAAACGGCACGCGTCATCGCAACGTACTGCAGATTGACCTCCTGGAGGAAGCGCGACCGCGGTTCTATGCGCGGTCTGCCGTCTTCGCCGAGTAGTTCCGGAAAGTCCGAAGCCAGCTGCACCTGCGCGAACTCCAGGCCTTTGGCACGATGAGCGGTGCTCAGGATGACGTGTGCCTTGCCGGCATCGTTCACATGAGCCGCACGAACGCGTTGCATGAGCGCGGGAAGGTCGTTCTGGTAGGTGCCGACCAGACGAATGGCCGAAATCGCCTCGAAGTCGTTTGACTCTTCGCTGGCCTTGACGAAGTGCTCGAAGGAATCGAATGCCTTAAGGCAATGCTGATCAAGTCCCCCGC
>NZ_JACDCU010000368.1 GCF_013817365.1 Methylibium sp.
GCTTACCTCACGCTCTGGGAGCGCAAGGCGATCGGCTGGTCGCAGATCCGCATCGGCCCCAACCGCGTCGGCCCGCTCGGGCTGCTGCAGCCGATCGCCGATGCGGTCAAGCTGATCTTCAAGGAGATCATCGTGCCGACCGCCGCCAACAAGCGGCTGTTCTTCCTCGGCCCGGTGATGACCATCATGCCGGCGCTGGCCGCTTGGGTGGTGATCCCCTTCGGCCCCGAAGTGGCGCTGGCCAACATCAACGCCGGCCTGCTGTTCATCATGGCGATCATGTCGATGGAGGTCTACGGCGTCATCATCGCCGGCTGGGCCTCCAACTCGAAGTACGCCTTCCTCGGAGCGCTGCGCGCTTCGGCGCAAATGGTCAGCTACGAGATCGCGATGGGCTTCGCGCTGGTCGTCGTGCTGATGGTCTCGGGCTCCATGAACATGAGCCAGATCGTGCTCGGCCAAGACGAGGGCTACTTCGCCGGCCTCGGGCTCAACTTCCTGAGCTGGAACTGGTTGCCGCTGTTCCCGATCTTCATCGTCTATGTGATCGCCGGCATTGCCGAAACGAACCGCCACCCCTTCGACGTCGTCGAGGGCGAGTCCGAGATCGTCGCCGGCCACATGGTCGAGTACTCGGGCATGAGCTTCGCCATGTTCTTCCTGGCCGAGTACGCCAACATGCTGCTGGTCTCGACCCTCGGCGCGGTGATGTTCCTCGGCGGCTGGCTGCCGCCCTTCGACGCCCCCGTGCTGAACTGGATTCCCGGCTGGATCTGGCTGGGCCTGAAGACCTTCGTCGTCGTGACGATGTTCCTGTGGGTGCGCGCGACCTTCCCACGCTTCCGCTACGACCAGATCATGCGGCTGGGCTGGAAGATCTTCATCCCGATCACGCTGATCTGGCTGGTCGTCGTGGGGCTGTGGATCCAGTCGCCCTGGAATATCTGGAACTGAAAGCCGAGAGCCGCTTCATGTCTGCCGTTGCCTCCATCAAAGAGTTCTTCCACACTTTCCTGCTCATCGAGCTGCTCAAGGGCATGAAGCTCACGGGCCGCCATGCGCTGCAGCGCAAGATGACGATCCAGTTTCCGGAAGAGAAGACGCCGCTGAGCCCGCGCTTTCGCGGCCTGCACGCGCTGCGCCGGTACGAGAACGGTGAGGAGCGCTGCATCGCCTGCAAGCTGTGCGAGGCGGTGTGCCCGGCGCTGGCCATCACCATCGAATCCGAAGTGCGCGAAGACGGCTCACGCCGCACGACCCGCTACGACATCGATCTGACCAAGTGCATCTTCTGCGGCTTCTGCGAAGAGAGCTGCCCGGTCGATTCGATCGTCGAGACCCACGTTCTCGAGTACCACGGCGAAAAGCGCGGCGACCTGTACTTCACCAAGGACATGCTGCTGGCCGTGGGTGACCGCTACGAGAAAGAAATCGCCGCGGCGCGGCTGGCCGATGCGCCCTACCGGTGAGCGCTGCACCGCACGCGCTCGATCCGGCGCACGACAACCATGACCACTGAAACTGCACTTTTCTACGTCTTCTCGGCGATTCTGCTGTTCGCCGCGTTCCGCGTGATCACCGCGCGCAGCACGGTCTATGCGGCGCTGTATCTGGTGCTGGCCTTCTTCACTGCCGCGTGCGTGTGGATGCTGCTGCAGGCGGAGTTCCTGGCGATCGTGCTGGTGCTGGTCTATGTGGGTGCGGTGATGGTGCTGTTCCTGTTCGTCGTGATGATGCTCGACGCCAACGTTTCTCAACTGCGCGACGGCTTCTGGAAGCACTTCCCGCTGGCCGCGGGCATCGGCGTGGTCATCGCGCTGGAGATGGCCTTCGTGCTGCTGAGCGGTTTTCGGCTCGCCGAAGCGCCGCAGCCCGATGCGGCGGCCCTCGAGCTCGGCAACTCCAAGCTGCTCGGCATCGAGATGTACACCGCTTACCTTTACCCGCTGCAGATTGCCGCGGTGCTGCTCCTGGTCGCCATCATCGCGGCGATCGCGCTGACGATGAGAAAGCGCAAGGACAACCGGCAGATCGATGCCGCCACGCAGATCCGGGCGCAAAAGGCCGACCGCGTGCGCCTGGTCAAGATGAAGCCCGAGATGCCGCCGTCTCCTCCTCCGCCACCTGAACCGGCAGGGACGGGGGGGAAGGCATGAGCCTGACGCAGAGCCGCCTCAAGTCAGGCTCCGCCCCCCTGGGGGGCCGGCGCGCAGCGCCTTGGGGGCACCAATGACCGTCACGTTGGGACACTACCTCTCGCTCGGCGCGATGCTGTTCGCGCTGTCGGTGATCGGCATCTTCCTCAATCGCAAGAACCTGATCGTGCTGTTGATGGCGATCGAGTTGATGCTGCTCGCCGTCAACCTCAATTTCGTCGCCTTCTCGTACTACCTGGGCGACATGGCCGGGCAGGTGTTCGTGTTCTTCATCCTCACCGTGGCCGCCGCCGAATCGGCGATCGGCCTGGCCATTCTGGTGGTGCTGTTTCGCAACCGATCGACCATCAACGTCGACGAGCTCGACACGCTCAAGGGCTGACCCGCACCGCCGGGCCCCGGCTTGGCGCAGAGAACAACAATGGCAACAGAGCTTTCACAATCGATGCTGGTCGCCGTGCCGCTCGCCCCATTGGTGGGTGCGGTCGCCGCAGGCCTGTTCGGCAAGACCATCGGGCGGCGTGGCGCGCACACGTTCACCATCCTGGGCGTGTTCATCGCCTTCGTCGTATCCGCGATGGTGCTCAAGGCCGTGGCGGTGGACGGCGCGCGCTTCGACGCCACCGTTTACGAATGGCTGGTGATCGGCGGCCTGAAGATGGAGATCGGCTTCCTCATCGACGGCCTGTCCGCAATGATGATGGTGGTGGTGACCTTCGTCTCGCTGATGGTGCACATCTACACCATCGGCTACATGGAAGAAGACCCGGGCTACCAGCGCTTCTTCGCCTATATATCGCTCTTCACCTTCTCGATGTTGATGCTCGTGATGAGCAACAACATGCTGCAGCTGTTCTTCGGCTGGGAGGCCGTGGGTCTTGTTTCCTACCTGCTCATCGGCTTCTGGTACACCAAGCCCACGGCGATCTTCGCGAACATGAAGGCCTTCCTGGTCAACCGGGTCGGCGACTTCGGCTTCATCCTTGGCATCGGCCTGCTGTTGGCCTACGGCGGCACGTTGAACTACGGCGAGTTGTTCGCACAGGCGCCCGAACTCGCTGCCGTCGGCTTCGCCAATCCTTTCGGCGGGGAAGAATGGCTGCTTATCACCGTGGCCTGCATCTGCCTGTTCATCGGCGCCATGGGCAAGAGCGCGCAGGTGCCGCTGCACACGTGGCTGCCCGATTCGATGGAAGGCCCGACGCCGATCTCCGCGTTGATCCACGCGGCCACCATGGTCACCGCCGGCATCTTCATGGTCGCGCGCATGTCGCCGCTCTTCGAGCAGTCGGACACCGCGCTGTCCTTCGTGCTCGTGATCGGCGCGACCACGGCTTTGTTCATGGGCTTCCTCGGCATCATCCAGAACGACATCAAGCGCGTGGTCGCGTATTCCACGCTCTCGCAGCTCGGCTACATGACGGTGGCCCTGGGCGTGTCGGCCTATTCGGTGGCGGTCTTTCATCTCATGACGCACGCCTTCTTTAAGGCGCTGCTGTTCCTGGCCGCCGGCTCCGTGATCATCGGCATGCACCACGACCAGGACATCCGCAACATGGGCGGCCTGCGCAAGTACATGCCCATCACCTGGATCACCGCGCTGCTCGGATCGCTGGCGTTGATCGGCACGCCGCTGTTCTCGGGCTTCTACAGCAAGGACAGCATCATCATCGCCGCCGGTGCCAGCGAGCTCTGGGGCTCGGGCTATGCCTATTTCGCGGTGCTGGCCGGCGTGTTTGTCACGGCCTTCTATTCCTTCCGCATGTACTTCCTGGTCTTCCACGGCCCGGAGCGTTTCCGTCACAAGCCCTTTCCGGGCGAGCACGATGCGCATGCCGCACACGACCACGACGACCACCACGCGCACGAGCCGCACGAGCCGCGCGAGTCGCCCTGGGTGGTCACCGCACCGCTGCTGCTGCTGGCCGTGCCCTCGGTGGTGATCGGCTTCATGACCATCGGGCCGATGCTGCACGGCGACTTCTTCGAGGACTCGATTTTCGTCGACGCCGCCCGCCACCCGGCCAT
>NZ_JACDCU010000369.1 GCF_013817365.1 Methylibium sp.
AAGACGCCGGGCACGACTGCAGCCGCCTCGAACTCGAACCGCTGACCGGACGCAGCCACCAGTTGCGCGTGCACCTCGGCGCGATCGGCCATCCCATTTTGGGCGACGCGCTGTACGCGCCGCCGGAGATCCAGAGCCGTTCCCCGCGGCTGCTGCTGCATGCCATCGCGCTGGCGCTGGCGCATCCGGCAACAGGTGAGCGGCTGCACTTCGCTTCACAGGCGCCGTTCTAGCGGGCAGGTCGTCGCAAGCGTGATCAGCGGCGCCGAGTCCTTGCCTTCAGCCGTAACGCACCGCATGAATCGGCGGCAGGTTCAGCGAAACCGCATGCCACAGTTCGCCGCTGTCGCTGCTCGACCAGAGGTTGCCGGTGGTGCTGCCCATGAGCAGGTTGACGCCGTCGTCGGCCACCGCCAGCCCGTGGCGGTAGACCAGGTCGTAGCAGTCGCGCTGCGGCAGGCCCTCGCGTAAGGTCTCGAAGCTGGCGCCGCCATCGCGCGTGCGGTTGACCGCCATCGCGCCGTTCGAAGGCACGCGCCGCTCGTCGGCCTGCGCCGGCGCGAACCAGGCCGTGAGCGGATCGCGCGGGTGCGCGGCGACCGCGAAGCCGAAGGCCGACACCGGCACTTCGGTGATGGGCTGCCAGCTCGCGGCGTTGTCGCCGCTGCTCCACACGCCGTTGTGATGCTGGCACCACAAGGTGTCGGGGCTGCCGTCGCAGCGCGCGATGCGGTGCGCGTCCTGGATGTTCTCGTCGGCAGCGCGCTCGGGCGGCATGTACGCCGCGCTCATGCCACGCGCCTGCAGCGCCCAGCTCGCGCCGTCGTCGCACGTCACCCACACGCCACCGCAGCTCACGCCGACCAGCAGTTCGCGCTGGCGCTGCGGATGCGGGCAGATCGAATGGATGCCCGGCACGTCGTAGCCGCCGCCGAACCACTCGAGCCGCCCCGGCTGCTGCCAGAGCGCCTCGACCAGTTGCCAGGAGCGGCCGAAGTCGGCCGAGCGGAACAGGCCGCCCGGCAGGGTGCCGGCCCAGACCGTGCCGTGCGCCTGCTCCAGCACCCAGATCATCACGGTCTTCCAGGCCGGGCCCGGGGCTGCCTCCGGCTGGGGCGGATAGGCCGGCGCCGCCACCTCGGTCCAGTTCGCGCCGCTGTCGGCCGAGGCATGCACCTTGACGCCGAAGTGCCCCAGGTTGAGCGCCGCCAGCATGCGGCCCTTCCCATCCGGCGGCAGCACGGCCGTGACCGGCTCGCCGAGGAAACTGACGCGCTCGATGCGCCAGACGACGCCGTGACGGCTCAGCTCGAACAGGCCCTTGCGGGTGGCCACCCAGGCCCGATCATTGACGGCGTTGGTGCTCATCCAAATCTCCCTCTTGCGAAGCGAGCGGTCCGACTCTAGCCCCCGGACAGCGCCTGCAACACATAGACGCTGCTGTCGGGCCGCAGCGCGTCGGCCTGCGCCAGCCGGTCCCGGCTGGCCTGCCCGTCGATGTAAATCACGACGTTGGCGCGCACGTGACCCTGATCGTCCAGCACATAGCCGCGCAGGCGCGGGTTGCACTCGAAGGCGGCATCGAGCGCCTCGCGCAGGGTCGCGGCCGGCGCATCGATGCGCGGTATTTCGGTGAATCGCTTGAGCTGCGGCGTGAACTCGACGCGGGCCATGACGGCAATATTAAGCGCGTGCGTGGCGACGGGATCGCCGCGTCCGCGTCATTCGGTATCCCTCGAGGCACTCCCGAACAAGCTGCCCGCGCCGAAGCCCGGCGCCCCTTCGATTTCCAGCAGCCGCAGTTTGGTCGCGAGACCGCCATGCGCGGAGAAACCTCCCGGCCGGCCGCCCGCCGCGAGCACGCGATGGCAAGGCACGACCGGCGCATACGGATTGCGGCCGAGCGCCCGACCGACCGCGCGCGCCGCACCCGGTGCGCCGATCTGCCGGGCCAGTTCGCCGTAGGTGAGTGTCGAGCCGGCGGCGATGCGCCGGCAGGCTTCGAAGACGCTGCGCTCGAAGGGCGGTACGGCGTTCGTGTCGAGCACGATGCTCGGCGTGTCGTCGGCTTCGCCGCGAAGCAGCGCCGTGATGGCGGCAATGGCATCCACCACCTCCGCGGGCGGCAGCCGCTGCGCGGCACCGGGGAAGCGCCGGGCCAGCAGCACCTGCGTCGCCGACGCGTCGACCTCGGGCAACTGGACGCCGACCACACCGCGCTCGCTCCACGCGATGCCGCAGCGGCCGATGGCGGTGTCGAACAGCTCGATGCCGATGGCGATGGCGATCATGTTTGCGCCCACCTTATTCGGTTGCGGCCCGGCGGGGAAGCGAAGCCGGGGCTCATTCGTCGCGGCGATCGGCGCCGCCACCCTACCGGCTGTGCGCTAAGGTCAGCGCCAACCCAGTGCCGGCCCCTCCATGAATGCAGAAACGATCGCCGCCGACGACACCATGCCGCTGCGCCGCTATCCGGCGCTCATGCGATTTTTCGCCGGCCGCGTGGCTGCGACGATGGCCAACCAGATGCTGATGGTGGCCATCGGCTGGCAGATGTACACGCTGACCGGCAGTGCCTGGGACCTGGGCCTGGTGGGGCTGTTCCAGTTCGCGCCGGCGCTGGCGCTCGTGCTGGTGGCGGGCCACGCCGCCGACCAGCTCGACCGCCGCCGCATCGTCGGCGTTGCCATGGCGTCGCAGGCGCTGGTGTCGGTGCTGCTGGTGGCCGCGGCGCAGGGCGGCTGGGCCAGCCGCGAGCTGCTGCTGGGCCTGTCGGTGGCGATAGGCTGCGCCAAGGCGTTTCAGATGCCGGCGCAGCAGGCGCTGTTGCCGCTGTTGGTGCCCGACGCGGTGCTGCCGCGCGCCCTGGCCTTCAACTCGGCCGGCATGCAGGCGGCCGTCATCGGCGGGCCGGCCCTCGGCGGCTTCCTGTTCGTGGCAGGCGCCAGCGCGACCTACGGCGTGTGCACGCTGCTCTTTGCCGCCGCCAGCGCGCTGTTTGCCGGCGTGCGCTACACGCATGTCGCGCCGCCCCGGGAGCCGATAAGCCTGGATACGGTGCTGGCCGGCTTTCGCTTCATCCGCCACCGGCCGGTGGTGCTGGGCGCGATTTCGCTCGACCTCTTCGCGGTGCTGCTCGGCGGCGCGACGGCGCTCCTGCCGATGTTCGCGAAGGATGTCCTGCACGTCGGCCCTTGGGGCCTGGGCCTGTTGCGCGGTGCACCCGCGGCCGGCGCGCTGGCGATGTCGGTGGTGCTTACGCTGTGGCCATTCCAGCGCCGGGTCGGCCCGCGCATGTTCGCCGCGGTCGCGGTGTATGGCGTGGCGATGCTGGTCTTCGGCTTGTCGACGCTGTTCTGGTTGTCGATGGCGGCGCTCGCGGTGGCAGGCGCGGCCGACATGGTGAGCGTGGTGATCCGCCAATCGCTCGTGCAGCTGGAAACACCCAACGCCATGCGCGGGCGGGTCAGCGCGGTCAACTCGATCTTCATCGGCGCGAGCAATCAGCTCGGCGAGTTCGAGTCGGGCGCCACGGCGGCGTTGCTCGGGCCGGTCGGCTCGGTGGTGCTGGGCGGCGTGGGCACACTGGTGATCGCCGGCACCTGGATGAAACTCTTTCCGGATCTCGCGCAGCGCGAACGGCTGCGCGCCGACCCTCCCTGATGGACACCGCCTCCAAGAAAGGCCTGCGATGAACGAGACCCTCTGCATCCTCACCGGCGCCTCGCGCGGCTTGGGCGCGGCCCTGGCCGAGCAACTGCTCGCGCCCGGCGTGACCCTGCTCGCGATGTCGCGCCGCGAGCATCCGGGGCTGGCCGAACTGACAAGTGCTGCCGGCGCTTCGTGCGAGCAATGGTCGGTGGACCTGGCCGAGCCGCTCGCGGCGGCTGCCCTCGAAGCCTGGCTCGGCGCCTTCGACGCCGAGCGCTTCGCCACGGCGACCTTGATCAACAACGCCGCGGCGCTGGCTCGCGTCGGCCCGCTCGAGACGAGCGATCCCGAAGACCTGTCGCGCGCACTGCGCGTCGGGCTCGAGGCGCCGCTGCTATTGGCCGCGGCCTTCCTGCGCGGCACGCAGCACTGGCACGCGGAGCGCCGGCTGCTCAACATCTCCTCCGGCCTCGGCCGCTACGCGATGGCCGGTCAGGCGGCGTATTGCGCCGTCAAGGCCGGCCTCGACCATG
>NZ_JACDCU010000055.1 GCF_013817365.1 Methylibium sp.
GCGCATCACCCTTGAGGCGCAGCGCGCGCCGTCCGTCCTGGGCTTTGCGGACCAGGCAGGGCTGGCCTTCGCCATTGAGCTCGATAGGCAGGCAGGCCAGCAGCCGGCGGTTGCGGTCCAGCGTTACGCCAGCCGCTTGGCGTTGCCGGCATGCTCGACGTCGGCACGGGCATTCTTGCGTTTCAAGCCGTGCGAGCCCACCACCCACAGCCAGCCGCTGGCCACCGCCATGCCTTCGAGGTCGGCCTCTTCGTCGGCCCCACCGGGCAAGTCCAGCAGCTCGGCCAGCCGGAAGTCATGCACTTCGCCGAAACGCAGGGCTTCGTTGCCTGCCGGGGGCAGCCGTCGCAAGCGGTCGATGCCGTAGGCCTCGTCACCGGCCACCCACAGCCAGTCGCCTGAGAAGGCGGCGCCCGAGAGGTTTGTCTTCACCAGCGATCCGGGGGCGAACTCCAGGCGAACGGCATTGGCTGTTCGGGTGTTGGGCATGGCGTCGGACTCCTGGGATCAGGCTCGATGGAGCGGGGGCGCGCGCATCGCGCCGGGGTGGCACTCGAGCTTTGCGCAGGGCACCGAAAAGCGTTGAGTCTGCAGCAGAACCTTGAAGCCGGGTTCAGGTTTATCCGAAGTCAGAACTCGATGAAGCCTGCTTTATCAGCACTGCTGGGGGTCCTATGGTTGGGCAGTGCTTCATCCCATGGAGAGCCCTGATGCAAGTCTTCTTCAAGTCGCGTGATCCGCAAGCAGCCGAACTGCTCGATCTTCTCCAGCGCCGCACGCGCTTCGTGCTCCGGCGTCTCGCCTGGCTGGTGCCACAAGCGACTGTGACGATGTCGGACGTCAACGGCCCGCGTGGCGGCATCGACAAGCAATGCCAGGTCGAGCTCAAGACCGACGTCGCAGGCACCGTGGTTGTGACCTCGGTGGCGAGTGACTGGCGCAGCGCGCTGGACGAGGCCCTTGCACGCGCCGCGCGTTTCGTGCTTCGCCTGGTAAGACGGGGTGGTGACTCCAGGCGATTGCGTCAGCGCGCCATCGCGCTCGACTGATGAACCGCAACCCTTATCCATCCTGCATCCCGCAACACCAACACGGATCATGAGTGACCTCATGAACAGACCATGAAATGCCCGACCTGTACCGAGACCTCGCTGGTGATGACCGACCGCCAAGGCGCAGAGATCGACGACTGCCCGCAGCGCAGTGGCGTGTGGCTGGATCGTGGCGAGCTCGACAAGCTCATCGAGCGCTCCGGCGCGGTGGGGGCCGCGCCTGGCGGCAGCGCACCGGCCCGGTCGAGACCTGACTTTGCGGACTCCGACCATGGCCATGCCCATGGCGGCGGACGAGGGTCGCATGGGCAGCGCAAGAAGTCGTGGTTGAGCGACATCTTCGATTGACTCCGACCCCCTCATCCTCGGAGAACACAACGTGCGCACCTATCCGTGCAACAGTCCGCAGGCCGCGGCCCGCATCGTCGCGCTGACCGTCCTAGCAGACCGGGACATCGGCAAGACCGAGCTCGACCTGCTCGATCGCCTCGCCGTTCACGAGCAACTGGGTCTTGACCGGCAGGAGCTCCATGCCGTGCTCAACGACCTCTGCGAAGACCTCTTGTCGAGCGAGCAACTGCAATGGGCTGACGCGTGCCCGGTGGATGACCGCACGCTGGCCGGGTTGATGGGCGACATTGAAGATCCAGCCCTGCGGCGAAGGCTGCTGCGCCTGTGCATCGAAATCGCCGAGGCCGACGAGCAGGTTGCCGACGGCGAATCGATCGTGTTGTCCGCTGCCGTCGAGCACTGGGGCTTGCACCACGAGATGCTTCGGTCGCCGGACCGGGACCTGCTGGCAAGGACCGCAACGTAGCGGGGGAGTCCATCGCGGCGAGCCGCGTCGACAGCCATCGGATGTGAAGCGACGGCCGCAAGCTGAATCGAGCATTTCAACAAAGGAGAAAGTCATGGGTATCTCGGAAATCGTGGGCTTGTTCGGCAACTTCGGCGTACTGGTCGGGCTGTTGGCGGTCGTCGTCATCGTCCTCTACCTGGCGCCCATCCCGCTGTGGATTGCGGCATGGGCCTCGGGTGCGTACGTAGGATTGATGACACTGATCGCCATGCGGCTGCGCCGCGTTCCGCCCGGCGTGATCGTGACGGCACGGATCAGCTCGGTCAAAGCGGGCATCGACATCTCCATCAACGACCTGGAAGCCCACTATCTGGCGGGCGGCAATGTCGTGCGGGTCGTCAACGCGATGATCTCGGCCGACAAGGCCAACATTCCGCTGCCGTTCAAGCGCGCCGCCGCCATCGACCTTGCCGGGCGCGATGTGCTCGAGGCGGTGCAGATGTCGGTGCTGCCCAAGGTGATCGAGACGCCGAAGATCGCCGCCGTGGCGAAAGACGGCATTCAGCTCATCGTCGTCTCGCGCGTCACGGTGCGCACCAACATCGACCGCCTGGTCGGCGGCGCGGGCGAGGAAACGATCATCGCGCGCGTCGGCGAGGGGATGGTCAGCACCATCGGCTCGGCGGTTTCACACAAGAGCGTGCTTGAGAACCCGGACCACATCTCCAAGCACATCCTGTCCAAGGGGCTGGACGCCGGCACGGCCTACGAAATCCTGTCCATCGACATCGCCGATGTCGACGTCGGCGAGAACATCGGCGCCAAGCTGCAGATCGACCAGGCGAATGCCGACAAGCAGATCGCCCAGGCCAAGGCCGAAGAGCGCCGGGCGATGGCCGTGGCACTGGAGCAAGAGATGCGCGCCCGCGTCGTCGAGGCTGAAGCCGAGGTGCCGCGCGCCATGGCCGAGGCCTTCCGCCAGGGGACCCTGGGCGTGATGGACTACTACCGCATGAAGAACGTGCAGGCCGACACCGCCATGCGCGACGCCATTGCGGCCACCGACGATACGCCGCCGGCACCCCGGCGCGCAGCGTAGAACGGGGGCGTGTTATGAGCCTGGAAACTCTACTGGTGATCGTGGCCGTTGTTGTGGCGGCTGTCTTCAATGTCATCCTGCCGTGGCTTAAAAAGCTTCAGGAGGACGGGCTGGCCGGCAACGCCGAGCCCGAACTGCAGGAGGCACCGACAGCCGTGCTGGCACCCGTGCTGTCGGCTTCGCCAGTGCCGGCGCCGGCGTTCGCGACACGGCGCAACGCGCCGACCAGAACCACAGCGCCCATGGCGCCCGCCGTGGCGCAACCGGCAAGGCGCTCGCCGGTGGGCAGTCTATCGAGAATGCGCGATGGGATCGTGCTCGCGGCGGTGCTCGGCCCGTGCCGTGCGCAGACGCCGTTCGTCTGAAGAAGCGACGCTCTCACCCCGAGTTGCAGCGCCAGGCGGACTGGGACTCGTTCGCAAGAACCGAACCGTGGACCACGAAAGGCCTGCTTTGTTCGATTGCGGAATCTGCAGATGATCGTAGGATTGTTCAATTGCACTGGATTAAACGAACCCTTCGTCCCGCGCGCGGTTGTAAAGCACCCCCGCTTGTGCCGGAGCTGATCGAAGACGCGACGAACGAGTTGCCCGGAACGTTCCGGCTGCTGATCGACCGACTGCTCGAGCACCTCAAGCTGCTCGATCGGCAGGTTGACGAGATCGAGGTTCAGATCAAGGCTTGGCATCGAGATAGCGAGATCAGCCGCCGGCTCGAACAGGTGCCGGGCATCGGGCCGATTACGGCGAGTGCGCTGACTGCGAAAGTCGGCGATGCGAAGAACTTCGACAACGGGCGGCAGCTCGCCGCGTGGTTGGGCCTCGTGCCGCGACAGCATTCGAGCGGCGGTAAGGCCACGCTGCTGGGCGTGAGCAAGCGAGGCGACGCGTACCTGCGAACCTTGCTCATCCAAGGGGTACGGACGGTGACCTAAGTTCCGAGGTCGAGCGAGTTCGGTGTTGCCGTTTCCTGCCAGCGTGCCTTCACGTACTTCTCCGTGGTGTTCTTAGTCTTATGTCCGCACAGAGCCTGGATTCGTTCCAGCGGCACGCCGGAACGCCAGAGGTCGGTGGCGCCTTTCCCTTTGAGGTCACGGAAGCCGAACGACGCCATGTCCCGCAGCTTCGGATTTGTCCGTCGGACGCGGTCCTGCGCCTGCCTGAGCATCGCCGAAATCCCGTCGTATGTGTAGGCCTCGCCCTTCAGCGTGTGCAAGATGGGCTGGTGCAGCATCGGCACCGCACCGATCGCCGTGGTTACCAGCGCCCCGAGCTGGCCTTCGAGCGAGATGTCAATTCGAGTCTTTGTCTTGTTTTGGACAAAGCGCAGCACTGGGCTGCCCGCCTTTTGGTGGATGTTCGATGGTGTCCAGAAGAGGATGTCGCTCTCGGGCCGCTGCAGGGTACGGTATACAAGCTCCATCATGAGCCGCACCGCGCGGTTCCCAACTTCGTAGACAGCACGGTACTCCTCATGGGTGACGTACCGGTCGCGCTCGGTTTCGCTGTTGCGCACCACGCCGCTCGCGCGCATGCATGGGTTGACGACGAGTGCCCCATGGTTGCTGCGCAGCATCCAGCTCAAGCATGAGGATAGGCACGCTCGCTCTCGATTGGCACGCACCGCGCGACCGGCTTTGAGTCCGATGTCCAGGTACTCGGTCACATGATGCGGGCGAATCTCGGTCGGAAGCATCGCGCCGAAGAACGATTTCAGGTAGCGCATCGCGTCTCGGTAATCGTCGAGCGTACGCTTCGACAGGTCCTTCGCGCGTACGCGTTGCTCGCAGTCGATGATGAACTGGTCGATAAACCACGCCATCGTTCCGTAGCTGCCGGTCGGGTCGTTGTAGTGCTCGGCGCGCTTTCTTGCAGCTACCAAGTCTTTCCCGATATTTTCCCACTTGCCAGTGTCGCGATGGACGAAGTAGAACGAGCCCGAGCGAAGATAGACGCGCTCTGGCAAGCCCTGGCTCGCGTCCTTGCGCTTACGGCCCACGCCGGCTTCCGGTCAAAACTTTGAGGAGCGCCGCGCGGTTGGGTTCGCTTGAAATCAAGGCTGGAGCGGCGACGGCAGCCTGCCCGCCAATCAAGACGCGTTCAAACTCACCTCGTGCCACCAGAGGCCGCCCGTTGGGCTTCGACTTGACGAGGAGTCCCATCTTCGTCAGATATCTGCGCTGGGCGGCAGGCATCACAAGCGGAGCGCAGATCTCCGCAATCTCCGTGTCGGACAGGAACGTGACCGACCAGGGTTCCCGGCGCCCGGGCGATGGCTGCATTGCCGAATCAATCGACCCGAAAGCATGCCGGTCCTGCGCACTCATTCCGAGTGCTCCATGCTTCGGACCACGAGTCGAATCTCAACCGCAGTCCGGTTGCTAAACAGCCAGCCGGACGTCCGAGCCGACGTCGAGCCTCGGGCAGCAAAGTCAGCGGGCGTTCTGAGTGGACGCATGTGACGCTGCCGAAGTTGATTCAGAAAGGGTTGGCCCCGCATCGCACAAGCGGCTTCGCGGTGAATCCGCTTGTAGACAACATGCTTCGTTGCATTTTCGTGCTCTTGAAGAATCCCATTGCAATCGACTCGCGCCGTCAAAGCGCAGGCTCTGCATGGCGGGTGATAGCTAGCCGCCCCGCGCTGAGCAGCGGGGCGGATGCGGCAGAGGGTGGGATGGCGTTCATGACCAAAGTTCATTCTCGCACCTACAAGATGTAGATAGTGTACGAACTGAAATTATTGCTACCTGGAGTTGCAAGCCACGACTCCGGGGAACTTAAACGCTGACTCCGATCCGCCCCGCACTCGTGGGCAACCCAGGTGGGAACGGGCTCGGCCTTTGGCGCCATACCGGTGCTGCATCCTCTTCGAGTCCGTCTGAACGGAATCAGAGTGACGGAGTACTTCAGAACGAATCCAAGATGCCGAAAACATTTGATATTCCAGTTCCCGCTATCCGGCATGAGCACCCCGACGCCGAAAAATTCCAACCGGACCCCTCACCGTTCCGCGGCCCTTGTTTCTAGCGGCGTATCTCAGGAGCGCCCCGAGCCCTTGACGTACGCGCGACTTGTCGAGTTGCTTGAACTCAGCATAAAAAGCGCCGGCGCCATCGCGCGTCTGGATGCCGAGGCTGGAGTAGCAGGCCCGACTGAGCGATTCGCATCCGAACTGCGTTGCGGCTTCCAACCGAATAACTGGGGCACCGACATCGGACAGGTTGCCGTGGCGGCGACTGCGCTGCAAACCAACAAGGCGACCAAAGGCACACCGTGCCCATCGATTTCTGTCCTTGTTGACGACGTACTGCAAGCCGTCGTTCAGGAGTGCGTGCAACGCCGGGTCACCCTGATGGAAAACCGGATTGCCGAAATGTGCGCCACGCATGACGCTGCGCAGACTGCGGCGCCCACCTTTCGGCGCCGGCCGCTTCGCCTTTGAGGCGCCGTTCAGCGTCCTAGGCGGCAAGACGAATCCCCAGGTAAGCCACCACACCCACACCCACCGCAGCAACGACGACGGCGGCGACGATGGCGACCATGGGGTTGTCGGGTAGCATCAGCACGGCTTCGCCAAGCTTGCGCATCCGCCCCATGGCCGTCCGGGCCCGTGCCAGCATGGTGGTCTCGCCGAGCATGTGTGCGGCTTCTTTCACGTTCCTTCTGAGCAGGCCGAACTCGGTGCGGCAGCCGTTGGTCAGCTCGTCGCGAACGACCCGGGGTACCAGTTTCTTGATCTCCCCGCTGAGTTGATCGAGCTCGCCGCCCGTGGCGCGCAGCTCGGCAAGGAACTGGGTTCTGAGGGCGAGCGCAGCGGCCGTCCGGTCCCGCTCAAGCTCCTCCCGCACGACCCGCGACGTTGCGCGCAGGCGTCCGCTGACTTCGGCAGCGCAGGCGTTGAAGGATTGCTCGGCCGCATGAAGCGCCGCGACCGCGCGCCCAGACTCATGCCTGATGGACTGCATCGCGCCGTCAGCTTCTCGGCGCATCTGCTCGCGCAATTCGGACACGATTTGCTGCGCCGCTCGCTCGACAAAGGCAACTGCGAAATAGAAGGTATCGTCAGGACCGATGTGCTTGCGCAAGTCCCGCACCACCGACAGGCGCGCGGACTCGGTTGCAGGACTTCGAAGCGGCGACTCGCCTTTGCTCAGCGCCATGTCGACGTCGATGCGGTCATTGGCGAGTCGCACTTTCAGCGCGGCATCCGCGGCGCTGTGATCGCTGTCGATGACGAATGGGTCCCTTGAGGCCAAAGCGTCACCTGGCTCCGCCGCCGTCTGCGATGGTGGCGGCATCGCTTTGGTCGCAGGCCGAACCGCAGCGGGCGCTAGGGTCGCGGTCAAGGTCCCCTTCGGCTTCGAGGCGGGGGCCGCATGATTCCACAGGTTGTCGGGCTTCGATAAAGCGTTGGGTGTGTCCGCACCCGCAAATGGTCGACCTGGCGCGGACGTGGCGCGGCGCGGACTGGCAATCCCGTCGAAGAGCCCGCGGGAAGCAGAGCGATCGTCGCGTTTCGGAGTGCTCATGTCGATGAGGTGGTTGCGGAAGATGAGAAGGTCAAGAAACTCGACGGGTCGAAGGAGTCAAGAAGGCCCGGCCGTGAAGGGCCTGGCCCTCCGGACCGGGGTCGTCATGCGCGCGCCGCCGTGAGCATCGAATCGAGTCCCGAAAAGAACGGCCGGCTCCAGGACTCGAGAACGATTCGGTCCGACAAACGAAGGTCCGACATCCTGATCTCTTCGTCGGTCAGGCGCAGGTCTTTGGTGCGCTCGAGCGTTGCCCGTTGGAGTTCGGTCAGCGTGCCGGTGCGTACGATGCCGGCGATGCGCTCCTCGGCGGCCAGTCGGATGAATTGCGCGCATTTGAGGTACTGAATGGCACCGACGCTGGCTTCGCCGTCGTACTCGTTGAGCACAAGCACAAAGGGCCAGGGCAGGGCATTGGCAAGGTAGTCAACGGATTCGACGCAGTCTGCGGTCATGTTCCCACCGGCGACGACGGCATGGAGCAGTACGTGCAGGCCGAGGCTGTCGAGCACATCGGGTAGGCCCATTTCCGCGGCATAGCTCACCACTTGGCGGTAGGTGTTCGAGCCGATATCGATGACCCAGGGCCCGGAGTCTGTGGCGAACGACTCCAGCATCTCGTGGAAGCCGTCCTTGACGATTTCGCCGTTGCGAACCAGCTCCAGGCGTTTCGCCTCGAGGGCGGGGTAGCTGTCCAGCGCCAGGCCGGTATTGAACGCATCGGCGTTGAAGCACACGGGCCGGAGCCCCCTGCGCCGGTACCACTCCGCCACTTTGACGGCGTGGGTCGTTTTGCCCACACCACCCTTGCCGGCGGCAATGATGGCGACAGTCTTGCGAAGTTCATCGATGCTCATTGAAGTTCTCCAGGTTGTGCGTACACTAGCGAGGTATTGTAAGTGCTCGACTTGACTTGTCAAGTGGATGTCGACACAGCTACTGGGCGAGCAGCCTCTTGACCACAGCATCGGCCACCGCTTT
Source organism: Methylibium sp. (assembly GCF_013817365.1). Taxonomy (GTDB): domain Bacteria; phylum Pseudomonadota; class Gammaproteobacteria; order Burkholderiales; family Burkholderiaceae_C; genus Methylibium. The sequence continues at coordinate 8,460 of NZ_JACDCU010000055.1, forward strand.
CTGCTGCGCGCTTGTTGCCGCAGCGTCCGCGTCGCGTTCGGCCAGCACCTGGGCCGACACTTGCGCGCGCCGCTCGGCGACACGGATGGTCGGCGTTTCGTGAGTGTGACAACCTCGGAGCGCACCAGATTCCTGGGCAGCCGGTGAATGAGTAGAGGCCAAGACGTGCAGACTCGTCGGCTCCATGGTCGGTAATGTGGCGGCCTGGCGAGTCCCGTGAGTGCCGCGGTTCTGACGACTCGCCACCGCAGGTGTCAATGCATCGAGCAGGCGGCCGCGCCGCGGACGAGCCGCACGCTTCTTCTCCGCGTGAACCCATGCCGACATGGTCGCGCTCTTCGCGTTGCGGCTCATCGGACGTCCGAACTGGGCCACGAGCGGTTGTCGCCTCGCCAATTCGTCCCAGATTTGGGCGTAAGTGAGGCCGTCCTCCCACAGCGCGACGATGGTGTCCCTGTATGCCGACAACCAGGGACCAGAGCCGGTAGTTTGGGCAACCGGCGCATTCGCCAGACTCAGGCCCAGTCGCTGAATCCTGCGCAGCACTGTCATGTCCGAGACCGTGATGCCCAGACTCGCAACCTCGGCAACGATTTCCTTGAGCGTCAGTTTTCTTGAGACCCAGTCCGCAACTTTGTTGTCGGCGTCGGCCACCTGGTCAAGGCGATGCGCCTTGGGTCGGGTCGTCGTCATGGTTGGGATTTCCTTTCCAGTCTTTCCTTGCGCTTGCGACGCTCTCGCAGCACCCACACGGAGATTCGCAAGCTCTTCTCGCGCGCCGACTCGAGTGCCGAGAGTTGCGGAACAAACGGATGACGGCGCTTCAACTCGTCCCAGATTTCTGCGTAGCTGTGTTGAGCTCCGACCAATAGGTCGTCGAGCTCCGTCCTGAACGTGGACAGAAAGGGTTGAGAACGATTTCGTGCTGGAAGGCGGTACTCGGCGGCCTCGGCGCTTACCGCGCCCTGGCCTAGAACCTTGCCTCCAGGTGCGGAGGCGTGCGCGCCGATGCGCTTGCGATGCAGTTGGAGCCCTAGCGCCGTGAGGCGCTTGTGAATCGCCTGGCGCGATACCACGAGTCCCAGGGCATTCCGGATGTCAGACAGCGTCAAGCCTGCATCGACCAGAGCCTTGAGTTGGGCTTGAATCCGCGGGTCGCTTAACGAACTGCGTTGCCCAATGTCATCTTCCTTCATACGGCGCCACCCTGCGACGTCGCAAAGGCGCCGGGCACTGCGAGCGCCCGAATCGGCGGCGCCGGTTGCCAAGTCGCCTGTTAGCTCCTCAATTCTGACCTGCATGCGCCGAACTCGCGTCTTCGCCAGTCGACGCTGGGCCGCACGCCGACGCAGCGCCCGCCTTAGGGGCGGAAACTCGTCATTCCAGGTGTATGGGTCTGAGGTCGAAGCAAGTCTCATCAACGCGTCGGCCAGGCTGCTTAGAACACCGCCAAGGCTTTCATCCGAGTCCGTCTCCAAACACTCGTCGATTCCCAGCGCACGGTGCAGCCTGTACTCGAAATCCCAGGCCCTGGTTGTCCGCTCCCCACGGCAAATCGCGGCCTCGGCGCTTTCCGGAGTAATTTTCAGCATCTCATGTTCCTTTGCTCATTCCAGAAGTCGCACTGTTTGAAGCGTTCCGCCACAAGCCCACCACATCGCCGCATCACAACCACGACACAGCCATCACATCGCCGCATCGTCACCATTTCATCGCCACAACATCAGAGTGCCGATAGCGATGCGGCACGTTTGCTATCAGGAACGCCGTTGTCAACCTGCTCTCCAGCCAGCGTTACGCCCCTCTGTAGCTGCGCTACGGCGGGGCACTTCGGCATGCGCCTTCGTCCAACAAGAAAGGCAATCTGCGATCGAGTGCGCGCTGTGCGCGGGGTAGACGGGTAAATCTGCATTTGATACAACATTCCCTAGGTAGTATTCTATGCTACCTGACCGTAAGACGCAAGACCTTGCGAAACGGTCTCAACAGCACGAGCTACAGAGGGGTCCGGTGCGTAAGACAACTGCAGTCGCCCACGTCGGCGGCATGATCAAGGAGCGGCTCGCGCCGCTCCCTGCGGCGAGCGTGTCGGTGACTCTGAGGCTGCCGCCCGAGCTCGTTTCCTATGTCGACCAACTGGTCTCCTCCGATCAGGCGCGCGACCGCACCGAGGCAATCAAGGGGTGCATTCGGCGCCACCAACAAGCCGAGCCTGGTCTGGTCCGAGTCCAATGTATCGAGCTGACGCAGCGTGAGCTCACCGCCGAAGTCGCGGGGCTCGTGAGCACTGTCAGCAACCTCTCGGATGACGTCGTCCTATTGGGGGAGAAGTCAATGCAACACCTGGATGCGATGCGCTCGGAGTTGCGCCTTCTCATTGCCGTGGGTTTGTACGGCCGGGAGGGCGAGGAGGAGCAAGGCTTGGCTGGGGGAGGGCATCGTTCAACGGTCCCAGCAGTCGCGTTGACCTCGCGGCCTGCGCCCCCGGCGTCGGCCTGCGACAGCGCGGCCGAAGGTCGAGGAGCCGCCGGTCCATTGGATCTGGACATCCGCAGGCCGCGGCCCTATTGACGACCAGTGGCCACCGCGATCTGAATCAAGCGAACGGCATCGAGCATGGTCGAGTTCCAGGAGCAGCGCGCCGAGTACGCCAGGCGCTATCACGCACAGGGACATGACGCGGAGGAGGCCGCCAACGAACATGCCGCTCGGGCGAAGCCCGTGCCCAAGGCGCAGGTCTATCTGGAGTCGGGCACGACCGGACGTGCGCCGGTCTTCGGTGGCAAAGGCGCGGCGGTGATGGGTCTGGCTGGCGACTACGACCGGGTGCGCTTTCTGGCAGCGGTCGTTGGCCGGTACCAGCTCGATGGGAGCACGCTCACTGACGTCAACTACAAGGCCAGCCGCAAGACCCGGACGTCAAAGAAGACACCTTATGACTTCGGTGAGTTCGTGATATCCGCCGGCAAGTCGTGGTCGATCGCCATCGGCATGGCGAGAACGGCACTGGAACGCGCCTTGCTCAAGGGCATCGTCGACCAGGCCATCACCCGGGCAGTCGAGCATATGGAGTCATTGGCTCGGGTCCGGGTCACCCGGGACGGCGTGACCCGCTGGGAGGCGCCCGTCGGTGTGCAGTACGCCGACTTCGACCATGCGCACAACCGGCGCGGCGACTCCCACTGCCACCGCCACATCGCCGTGATGCGCCACGCGATGTGCCGCGATGGCAGGATTCGAACGCTGGACATGAGCATCTTCATGCAGGCGCAGTACGAGATCGATGCGGTGCTCAAGACCGAACTGACCCGGCTCGCTTGCGAGGCCGGCTACGAGATCGAGATGACGGCTCATGGCCCGGAGCTCAGGCGCGTGCCGAAGAAGCTGCGCGAGGCGTGCTCGACCGGCACCCAGGAGATCGCGGCGTTCCTGGAGCTGCAAGGAGTGGACTTCGAGCGGGCGACGCACGACCAGAAGGCCTGGGCCAATTCGAAGACCAAGCTGGCCAAGGTGAAGTTCGACGAGCAGCACCTCGAGAACATCACACGACAGAAGTTTGCGTCCGCGGGCTTCGACTACGACGCCTTCGATGTCGCGCCTGAGCGTGCGTCGTATCCAGTCCCGCCCGCGCACAGCGCGCGCGACGCCGTCGCGCTGGCGCTCGAGGAGCTTCACGAGCGCTCCGACGTGGTCAGGAGCCGCTACGCGCTGAGCTTCGCCGCAGCGCGCTACCGTGGCTGGGCCGGCGACATCGCCGAGTTGACCGCCGAAATCGACCACCTGTTCGAGCGCGGCTATCTCGTGCAGCGAGGCGACGGCACCGGGCTGGCGGCGCAGGGCGGTGCAAAGCTGACCAGCCAGTTCGCCATCGAACGCGAACGCTCGGCGGTGGACCTCTACAAACGCAGCGTCGGCAAAGGTCAGGCCATCGATGACGCGGCGACGCTGCGCCGCGTCATCGAGGAACTGGAGCGCGACATTCGCGCAAAGACGGGCGATGCTAGAGCGAGGCTGAGTGACGGGCAGGTCGCGATGATTCAGTCGGACTTGCTGTCGCCGGACCGCATCGTGGTCTGCGAGGGAGACCCCGGCACCGGCAAGACCACTGGGATGAGCGCGGTGAACCGGGTCGCCCATGAAGCCGGATGGCAGTGCCTGGGGCTTGCGCCTTCCGACCAAGCGCGCGACGCGCTGACCGCGGCCGGTGTGCAGTCCGAGACCGTTCAGTTCGCCATTCGCAGCGACGCGTTCTGGGAGCAGGTCGACGGCAAAACGGTCCTGATCATCGATGAGGCCGGAATGGTCGATGCCGCCGACATGCGCGAACTCCTGGTGGCGGCAGAAAAGCGTGGCGCTCGCGTGCAACTGGTGGGCGACCGCAAGCAATTGCAGTCGGTCGGCGCGGGCGCACCGTTTGCGCGCATCGCGTCCTGTGCGAAGAAGCTCGGAACCCTGGTCGAGCTGACCGAAATGAACCGCGCACGGACGGTGCAGAACAAGGCTTTGCACGTGCTGTCGCGCGACGACCAAGTCCGTGCCCTTCAAAAGCTGATGCAGCCGAGCGTCGCGGCAGGCGACCGGGTGGCCCTTCGGCACGAACTGCGGAACGGAGGACGCGTGACGGTGGTAGACGTGGTCGGTCGCGATGGAGCGGTGCGGACCGCGCTGGACATCAATGCAGCGAGCTGGCTGCAAGTGGCCTCGTGGCCGTGCGGTGGCCTCCTCAAAGTCACCAGCGTCCAGGGCGACCGGCTCGAGCTTTCGGGGCCGGGGTCCACGCGTGCGATGTTGATTCTCGAGGACGGCGGTCCCGCAGGCCGAGTGTGGAGCAACAGCAGCGCGGCTGCGCGCTACGACTTCGTGGCGCGCCGATATGCGGAACTCGCCCCGAAGGAGCGGTTCTGCACCCCGATCATCGTCGACACGAATGCCGACCTGGGCGGCCTTACCGCGGCCATCCGCGCCAAGCTGAACATCGCCGGCGTCTTCGAAGTGCGGACCTTCGAGTCGCGTCACTTGGAGGTGGCGCAACACCTCACATCGACCAGTTACGAGGTGGGCGACTGCATTCGCATCAATTCAAAGGGAGAGGGGTTCGCCAAAGACGAGGTTCTGACAGTGCTCCTCGTCGAGCGGGACCGGCTGCGCGTGCTCACCGCCGACGGGCGTGAGAAGACATTCATCCCGAGTCGGGACGGGCTGCGCGCGTCGCTCGGCGAGGCCGAGACCTGCAGACTCGGAGTCGGGGACTTCGTGCGCTTCACCGCGAAGTGGTCGGATGCGGACATCCGCAACGGCGACCGTGGCGTCATCACCGCCATCGACGTCCTGGGCAGCGCAACGGTGGAGGTCATCGACTGGGACGGTGTCAAGCGTGGTACCCGCGAGCTCGAGCTCGGCAAGGGGTTGGTCGCGTTGCGTGCGGGCTATGCGGCGACGGTTCACGCGCTGCAAGGCGGCACGATGAACCGGGGCTTCTACCTGGCGGGCAGTACGTCGCGCAATGCGTTCCTGGTCGGCGCCACTCGGTTCCGAGACGGGTTCACGCTCGTCGCCGACATCGGTACGAAGAAGCGGCTCGAGGCGCTGGCGGTGCGGGTGCAGAGGTATCAACACAAGGAGCCCGCGTTGCCGACCGCCGAAGACATCGCTCGGCGCTTCCGTCGTCCCGCCGTCAACGCCGCCTGGCCGGCAGACAGGTCACAACTGTTTGGCGTGGACGGCCGGGCCCGATTCGTCGCATTCCCAGCCCAGGCAGAGCT
>NZ_JACDCU010000370.1 GCF_013817365.1 Methylibium sp.
GCGCCAGGGGCAGCACCAGCCGCGCGGCGACGCGCAGCATCAGCGGCTCGGTGGCGAAGCTCCAGGGCCGGCCCTGCGGATCGCGCGCCGCGCGCCGTGCGCGCATGCCGTCGAGCAGGGCCAGCACGCCGACCGCGGCAATGCCCAGCACGGTGATCTCGCCGAAGGTGTCGTAGCCGCGGAAGTCGACCAGGATCACGTTGACCGCGTTGGTCCCGCCGCCGCCCGGCACCGACTGTTCCAGGAAATACCAGGAGATCGACTCGTGGTTGCGGGTGAGCATCAGCCAGGTCATCCAGGCCATGCCGCCGCCGCCGGCCAGGGCGAGCAGCGCGTCGCGGCCGCGCCGGCGGCGGCTGGATTCGCGCGGGCTGGTCTGCGGCAGCAGCGCCAGACCCATCAGCAGCAGCACGGTGGCAACGATGTCGACCGACAACTGGGTCAGGGCCAGGTCGGGCGCCGACAGCGCCACGAAGCCGAGCGAAGCGACCACGCCGACCACGCCGACCAGCACCACGGCGCGGAAACGGTCATGGTGGGTGGCGAGCAGCGAAGCACCCACGGTCAGCAGCAGCAGCCACACGACGATGGCCAGCGGCGGCGCCGGCATCAGCAGGCGCTCGCCCGTGCCCAGACCTTCGCCGTGGCCGAGCAGGAAGGGCCAGCAGGACACCACGATGGCCGAGCCGACCATCAGCGCTGCATGGCGCTGCAGCGAGCCGTTCTCCAGGCGGTCGGTCAGCTTGCCGGCCCAGCCGAACAGGCCGTCGACCGTGCGCGTGAAGAGCGCTTCGCCCGTCCAGCCGCGCCAGTGCCGCAGGTGCAGGTTGAAGCGACGCTGCAGCAGGATGTACATCACCACGCCGCCGACCAGCGCCACCGCGCTCATCAGCAGCGGCAGGTTCAATCCGTGCCACAAGGCCAGGTGGTACTCGGGCGGCGGCGCCCCGAGCACCGCGATGGCCGCGACGTGCACGAGCGGCCCGAAGGTCAGCGAGGGCATCAGGCCGACCACGACACAGGCCACCACCAGCAGCGCCACCGGCGCCTTCATGAACAGCGGCGGCTCGTGCGGATGCGGCTTGGGCAGGTTCTTCGGCGGCCCGTGAAAGAACACGTCGTGGATGAAGCGCAGCGAATAGGCCACCGAGCAGATGCCGCCCAGCGTGGCCGCCAGCGGCACCAGCACGCCGAAGGCGAAATCGGCCTGACGATCGACCGCCTCGGTGAAGAACATTTCCTTGGACAGGAAGCCGTTGACGAAGGGCACGCCGGCCATCGAGGCGGCCGCGATCATGGCCAAGGTGGCCGTCCATGGCATGAGCTTCAGCAGCCCACCGAGCTGGCGCATGTCGCGCGTGCCGGTTTCGTGGTCGATGATGCCGGCCGTCATGAACAGCGAGGCCTTGAAGGTCGCGTGGTTCAGGATGTGGAACATCGCCGCCACGGCCGACAGCGGCGAGGCCAGGCCGAGCAGGAACACGATCAGGCCGAGGTGGCTGATGGTCGAGTAGGCCAGCAGGGCCTTGATGTCGTGCTTGAACACCGCGACGTAGGCCCCGAACACCATGGTCGCCAGACCGACCGGCGCGACGATGGTCTCGAACATCTCGCTGCCGCTGCCGAGCACGGGGTAAAGACGCGCCAGCAGGAAGATGCCGGCCTTGACCATCGTCGCCGAGTGCAGATAGGCCGAGACCGGCGTGGGCGCGGCCATCGCCTCGGGCAGCCAGAAGTGAAACGGCCACTGCGCGCTCTTGGTGAAGCAGCCGACGAGCACGAGGCCCAGCGCGAGCGGATAGCGCGGATCGGCCTGGATCTCCGCACCCCGCCCGAGCATGGCCGAGAGATCGTAGGTCCCGGCGATCTGGCCCAGCACCACCACGCCGGCCAGCAGCACCAGCCCGCCGCCGCCGGTCATCGTGAGCGCCATGCGTGCGCCCGCGCGCGATTCTTCCTTGTGCCCCCAGTAGCCGATCAGCAGGAATGAGGAGATGCTGGTCAGCTCCCAGAACACCACCAGCAACAGCAGGTTGTCGGACAGCACGATGCCCAGCATCGCGGCCATGAAGAGCATGAGCTGCGTGTAGAACTTGCCCGCCGGGTCGTCGTGATGCAGGTAGTACGCGGCGTACAGGATGATCAGCAGGCCGATGCCGGTGATCAGCCACACGAACATCAACGCCAGACCGTCGAGGCGGAAGTTCGCGTTGAGGCCGATCGCCGGCATCCATTCGGCGTGCGCGAGCACCGTCTGCCCGGCAAAGACTTCAGGCGCCAGCGTGCTGGTGGCCGCCAGCGCCGCGGCGGTCACGGCCGCCGCCAGCCACGCGGTCAGCCGGCGCCGGCCCGGGGTGTCGCGCTGCCCGCTCCAAAAGCACAGGCCCGTGCCCAGCACCAGCGGCAGCAGCACGGTCAGGGCAAGGGCGTTCATGCGGATGAGGGCGAGACGGTGGCGAGCGAAGCGGCGGATTGTAGGAAGGCCCGGCGCAGCAGCCGCAAGCCCCGGCATTGCGCGACGGTACTGCACGGCCCCTTGACACGGCACGCGGCGACTGCTGAACCGCGATGCGGGAGAGCCGCTTGCTGGCCTGCCGGCATGAACAGGTGCGTGAAGCCCCTCGCCACCGGCTTGGCCGGCGCGCTGCTGTGGCTGGCCGCAATGCTCGGTGCGGCGCAGCCCACTGCGTCGACCGCTCGCGCTGCGGTGGTGCTGTCGGTCGATGGCGTGATCGGTCCGGCGTCGGCCGATTACGTCAAGCGCGGTCTGGCGCGCGCGCACGAGCAAGGCGCGGCTGCCGTGGTGCTGCGCATGGACACGCCGGGCGGGCTCGACACCTCGATGCGCGAGATCATCCGGGCCATCATCGCCTCGCCGATCCCGGTACTGAGTTACGTCTCACCGAGCGGCGCGCGCGCGGCCAGCGCCGGCACCTACATCCTGTATGCCAGCCACGTGGCGGCGATGGCACCGGGCACCAACCTGGGCGCGGCCACGCCGGTGCAGATCGGTGGTGGGGGCGGCGGCTCGCCGATGCCGGGCCGCGAGCCGCCCGCCTCACAGCCCAGTGGCGACGCCGCGAGCACGCCCGGTGCGGGGCGAAGCGCCTCCGAAGCCAAGGCGGTCAACGACGCGGTGGCCTACATCCGCTCGCTGGCCGACCTGCACGGCCGCAATGCCGATTGGGCCGAGCGGGCCGTGCGCGAAGCGGTCAGCCTGCCGGCCCGCGAAGCCGTGGAGCAAGGCGTCGCCGATCTGGTCGCACAGAGCATTCCCGAACTGCTCGACAAGGCGCACGGCCGCGAAGTCCGGCTCGGCGCCGGCAAGCTCACGCTGCAGACCGCGGGGCTCGAACTGCGCCGGATGGAGCCCGACTGGCGCTCGCGGATGCTCGGCGTCATCACCAACCCGAACTTGGCGCTCATCCTGATGATGATCGGCGTGTACGGGCTGCTGTTCGAGTTCATGAATCCGGGCGCGCTGGTTCCCGGCGTGGTCGGTGCGATCAGCCTGCTGATCGGCCTGTACGCGCTGTCGGCGCTGCCCCTCACATATGCCGGCGCGGCGCTGATGCTGCTGGGCTTGGCCTTGCTCGTGGCCGAGGCGTTCGCGCCCTCATTCGGCATTCTCGGCATCGGCGGGGCGGTCGCTTTCGTGCTGGGTGCCACCTTGCTGATCGATACCGAGGCGCCCGGCTACGCGCTGTCGCTGCCGCTCGTTGCCGGCCTCGCCCTGTGCGCGCTGGTTGCCAGCGTGGTCGTCGTGCGGCTCGCACTGAGTTCGCGGCGGCACCCGGTGGTCAGCGGCACGGTCGCGATGATCGGCGAGCCGGCGCGCGTGCTCGACTGGTCGGGGGGCACGGGCCACGTGCATACCGCCGGCGAACGCTGGAGCGCCAGCGGCCCGGCGGGGCTCGAGCCTGGGCAGACCGTGCGTGTGCGCGCGGTGCACGGGCTGTCCGTGGAAGTAATGACCGATGCCGATGCCGCGACACCCCGTGTCCAGGGCCGCACCTGAACGGGGCCGCGCCAGCCCTCCTTTCTCACCACCACAAGTCCTACAGGAGAACTCATCATGTCCGGTCTCGTCTACTTCGGTCCGCTCATCGCGCTGGTGCTGGTGCTGCTGGCGATGTCGGTGCGCATCCTGCGCGAATACGAAC
>NZ_JACDCU010000371.1 GCF_013817365.1 Methylibium sp.
GTGCCGATGCGCCCGACCGCCCGCAGCATCGGCGCGAACGACAGCGTCTCCTCATCCACCCGCAAGGACGGCGGCAACATGGCCGTGCGCACGTTGAACAGGGTTTGCCGGATTGCGCGCGGATCGCGGGCCAGCTCGGGTGCATAGCGAACGCGATGACGGGCCTGCAACCATTGCAGCACCTCTGCCTCCATCGGCTCGGCAATCAACAGGTCCATCGCACTCCAGTGTGGGGGCGCACGTGTGCGCTGGCTTACGCTGCCGGGCACCCGGCGTTATTGCGTCGAAAGGGGCGTGACAGAATTGATCACGTTTTATTCCTGAACGATTGTAAGTAAATGCTGATCAACAAAGCGATCTTCCCTGTGGCGGGGCTCGGCACCCGCTTCCTGCCTGCCACCAAGGCGCAGCCCAAGGAAATGCTGCCGGTGGTGGACAAGCCGCTGATCCAGTACGCGGTCGAGGAGGCCTATGCGGCCGGCATTCGCGAGATGATCTTCGTCACCGGCCGCAGCAAGCGCCCGATCGAAGACCACTTCGACATGGCCTACGAACTGGAGATGGAACTCGAGGCCGCCGGCAAGGCCGAGTTGCTGGCGCTGGTGCACCAGGTCAAGCCCGACGACATGGAGTGCGTCTACGTGCGCCAGGCCAAGATGATGGGCCTGGGGCATGCGGTGCTGTGCTCGGAGCGTTTGGTGCGCAACGAGCCTTTCGCGGTGCTGCTGGCCGACGACCTGATGGTCGGCACCACGCCGATCCTCAAGCAGATGGTCGAACAGTTCGAGGAATGGCGCGCCTCGATCATCGCCGTGCAGGAAGTGCCGGCCGATCAGACGCGGCGCTACGGCATCGTCGACGGCACGCCGGTCAACGACCGCATGATGGACATCACCGCCATTGTCGAAAAGCCCGCGCCCGAAGACGCGCCGTCGCTGCTCGGTGTGGCCGGTCGCTACATCCTCATGCCCGACGTGTTCTCCGAGATTCGCGCCCAGCCGCGTGGCGTGGGCGGCGAGATCCAGCTCACCGACGGCATCGCCGGACTGCTGCGGCGCCAGAAGGTGTTCGCCTACCGCTACGAAGGCAAACGCTACGACTGCGGCAGCAAGGAAGGCTTCCTGCAAGCCAATGTGGAACTGGCGCTAGCGCATCCTGAGGTCAGCGCAAGCTTTCGCGAATACCTCAAGTCGCTGGATATCTGAGCCGGCGCCGGCGCTGCGCGAGCCGCTTCGGCCCCAGAAGCAGAAAGCCACCTTCCTGGTGGCTTTCTTCATTGCGCCGGCATCTGCCTTACCGGCGCCGCAGCCAGTGGATGTACTCGTTGCCCGCCGTCTGCTGCTCGACCAGCTCGTTGCCTGTCTGGCGCGCGAAGGCCTGGAAGTCGCGCACCGAGCCAGGGTCCGTGGCCACGATCTTCAGCGTCTGGCCGCTCGTCATGTCGGCCAGCGCCTTCTTGGCCTTGAGGATGGGCAGCGGACAGTTGAGGCCGCGCGTGTCGATTTCCTTGTTCGCTTCCATGCTCGCTGCCCCGTGCTGTGATTTGCTCAGCGATTCTAGGCTTCGAGTCGTGCCGCGGCGCCCCGCCATTGCGGCTCGATGCCACGCCCTCCGCAGCCAGCGCTCAGGCGGGGAACACGCCGGTGGAAAGATAGCGGTCGCCGCGGTCGCAGACCACGAAGACGATGGTCGCGTTCTCGACCGTCTGCGCCACCTGCAAGGCGGCCCAGCAGGCGCCCGCCGCCGAAATGCCGGCGAAGAGGCCTTCCTCGCGCGCGAGCCGGCGCGCCATCTCTTCGGCGTCGGACTGGCTCACGTTGATGGTTTCGTCGACCCGGCTCGGCTCGTAGATCTTGGGCAGGTAAGCCTCGGGCCATTTGCGGATGCCCGGGATGCGCGAGCCCTCGCTCGGTTGCGCGCCGACGATGCGCACCGTGGGGTTCTGCTCCTTCAGATATCTGGACACGCCGGTGATCGTGCCCGTGGTGCCCATCGCGCTCACGAAATGCGTGATGCGGCCCTCGGTGTCACGCCAGATCTCGGGGCCAGTGGTTTCGTAATGGATGCGCGGGTTGTCGGCGTTGGCGAACTGGTCGAGCACGCGGCCCTTGCCTTCGCTTTGCAGCTTTTCCGCGAGGTCGCGCGCGTACTCCATGCCACCCGCCTTGGGCGTGAGGATCAACTGGGCGCCGAAGGCCTTCATGGACTGCGCGCGCTCGATGCTCAGGTCTTCGGGCATGACCAGCAGCATGCGGTAGCCGCGGATCGCGGCGGCCATGGCCAACGCGATGCCGGTGTTGCCCGAGGTCGCCTCGATGAGGGTGTCGCCGGGCTTGATCTCGCCGCGCTCCTCGGCGCGGCGGATCATGCTGATGGCCGCGCGATCCTTCACCGAGCCGGCCGGGTTGTTGCCTTCGAGCTTGCCGAGAAGGACGTTGCCGCGCTGTTCGTTGGCAAGGCCAGGCAGTCGCACGAGCCGCACGAGCGGCGTGGCGCCGATGGTGTCTTCGAGGGTCGGGTAGCGGGGCATGAGCAGGCCTTTCTGGGACGATTGTCGCAGGAGCAAGGAGGCCCCATGGCAGAATCCCGACGACTCAGCACACCGGGCCTCGGTGGCGAAATCGGTAGACGCGCGGGACTCAAAATCCCGTTCCGCAAGGAGTGACGGTTCGAGTCCGTCCCGAGGCACCACCCCGCATCACGCCGCCCTTCATCCGGAGATTTACCTCCGAGCGCGCGTCCTTCGCGACCCAAGACCCTGCCCATGCCGCCGCTGCCTCCGATCACCCAGGCCCTGCTACTGATCAACGTCGCGGTGTTCTGCCTCGCCCAGTTCGTCGGCCCGTGGTTCCTGCAGTTGTTCGCACTGTGGCCACTGGGCGGCAACTTCTTGCCGTGGCAGGTGGGCACGTACAGCTTCCTGCACGGCTCGATCGGCCACCTGTTCTTCAACATGCTCGGCTTGTGGATGTTCGGCGCGGAGCTCGAGCGGCTGTGGGGCACCCGCCGCTATCTGCAGTTCTACGGCGCCAGCGTGCTCGCGGCGGCCGTGGCGCAACTGCTGGTCGCCGCGCTGCTCGGCTCGCCGTATCCCACCGTGGGCGCCTCCGGCGGCCTGTTCGGACTGCTGCTGGCTTTCGGCATGCTGTTTCCCAACCGCATCATCATGCCGTTGTTCCCACCGATCCCGATGAAGGCGCGCAACTTCGTCATCCTCTTCGGTGCGATCGAACTCGCACTCGGCGTCTACAGCCCGGCCGGTGGCGTGGCGCACTTCGCGCACCTCGGCGGCATGGTCGGCGGCTTTGTGATGATCCGTTACTGGCGCGGCCAGCCGCCGTTCGGCCGGCGCCGCCGCTGACGACGCCCGCGGCGGGTTTCATTCACCGCAAAGTCCCCGTCGCCCGCTCGGGCGGCATGGCGGTTCATGCTGCGGCACGCGCGTTCACAACGCGCAAAAGGCCGGTCATGAACGCAACGCCCGTTACCCACACGCCAACGCTGCAGGCTCTGGACGACGACCTGCAGCGCCTGCGCTTCAGCCGCCACCGGCCGGTGATGACGCTGGCCGCGATGCTGCTCGGCGTGGCGCTCACAGCGCCGGGCGTGGCCGCGGCAGAACCCGGCAGGGCAGCCACGCCTTCCCAGGCCGCCGCTTCCCACAGCCAGGCGCTGGCGCTGCAGCGCGCCAGCAATGCGGTCGTCGGCATCGAGGTCAAGGCCGTCGAGCAGGCGCAGTCGAGCGAAACCCTCGGCCGCCAGCGCAGCGGCTCGGGCGTGGTCATCGGCGACGACGGCGAGGTGCTGACCATCGGCTACCTGCTGCTCGAGGCCGACGAGGTGAGCCTGTTGCTCGACAGCGGCAAGCGGGTGCCGGCCCGCGTGCTCGGCATGGATCTGGCCTCGGGTTTCGGCCTGGTGCAAGCCCTGGTGCCGATCGAAGTGCCGGCCGCGCCAATGGCGAGCGACACGGGGGTGAGCACAGACGAGTCGCTGCTGCTCGTGAGCGGCGGCAACGAGGGTGCGGTGAGCGTGGCGCGGCTCTCCGCGCGGCGCGCGTTTTCCGGCTACTGGGAATACCACATCGACACCGCCCTCTTCACCCGCCCGCCGCGCACGGATCACAGCGGCGCCGGCCTCTTCAACGCGCGCGGCGA
>NZ_JACDCU010000372.1 GCF_013817365.1 Methylibium sp.
GCAGCGACATCCTGCCGCTGCTCAACGGTGCCCGTGTCGAGCGCCTTCATCGTCAGCGCGTCGGCGGCGGCGAGCAGCGCGTCCCGCTCGGCGCGCAATTCCGCCAGGCGTTGCCCGCGCGCGAGCGGAAGATCGACTGAGAGCGCATCGGCAGCGTGTCGCCAGCTTTGGCGGAAGCGGCGGCTCGCCGGTGCTTCGTGGGTTCCGACGTAGGTCCAGCCGGCGTAATCGGGCAGGCCAGCAATCCGGGCAGCCTCGGCGTCGGGGTCGACGCCAGCGGCGCACACGACCTGCGAGACGCCGCCATCAGGGCGAACGAAGGTCGGCCGCATCACAGGTCTCCGAAGAATACGGCGCTGGCAACGGTCGGATCCTGCTTGTTGAAGGCTGAATCGTAGACGGCCACGCGGCATGAACCCGTTGCCGGGGCCGCCGCCGTGGAGTTGAACACAAGGGAAATCGAGCTGCCCGCGGCGTTGCCGGACGCGCCTGCCATCGCGTAGTTCGCATTGGCGAATGCCGTGGTGAAGTTGAGCGTATAATCACCGACGCCGTTGTCGGTGATCGACGACATGCCGTACTGATCAGCAATGGCTGGCGTGCCGGTGCCGTTGAACCGGACCCACGCCTTAGCGGCGCTGGGCGAGTATTTCGCTTTGTCTGGCGCGATGTACGCGCCGGCGGTTTCGGCTGCGACCGCGGCCGACGTCGCGGCGCCGGGGCCGGTGAGAATGCGCCAGCGTGACGAGGTCGCATCGTATTGAAGCAGCAGCGAAGCATCGGTACCGAGCGCGATGTCGGAGGTCAGAGCGAAGCGATTGGCCGCTGCGCTCGACGCTGATTCATCCTTCAAGGTGATGGCGAAACTGCCGACGTTGTGCAGCAGGATGATGCGCCCATCGGCGCCTGCCGCGATGCCGGTCAGATCATAGGCAGCCGATGCCGATGCGCGGATCGTTGACGCCGTCGAGAATGACGTCGGTGCCCAATCGTTGGTCGATGCTGCAAGCGCGGTCGGGGTGATGTCGCCCGACAGGAATAGCTCCTGCTGCGCGGTGAGCGTCTGGAATTTCGCGACCGCCTGGGTCGTCCCGCCGATGATGGTGCCGTCGATGGTGCCGCTGGTGATGGCGACGCCGTTCGCGTTCTGCGTCGCCATCGTCCCGAGGCCGAGCGTCGTGCGCTGAGCCGATGCGTCAGCGTCGTCGATCAGCGCACGGCCAGCAGCCGTGAAGGTCGCCAGCGACGCGGTGCCGGAGCCAGTGAAGTAGGGCAGGCGGTCAGCAGCCGACACCAGTCCGGCGATGGCAGCCAACTCCGCGTCGTAGGCTTGGACGTTGGTACCGATGACCAGCCCGAGCGTCGTGCGCTGGGCGCTGGCATCAGCGTCGTCGAGGATCGCGCGCCCGGCGGCGGTGCAGGCGATTTCTTCGATCGCGCCCGCGCCAGCGGTCGAACGACCCAGGAGCCTGTCGGTCGCGGTGACGTTCGCGAGTTTCGAGAAGGCGATGGCTGCGGCTGCGGCAACGTCCGCGTTGACCACCAGGGAAGCCGCCGCGTCCTCCGCTCCAGCGGTGACGTGACGGAAGCCGGTCCCGGTTGGCACCGCGCCACCGCCGCTCTCTGCGACGTCCTCCCAGGCGGCTCCCGTTGAGCGTTGGAGCTTCGCCAGGGTCGTGTCGAAGTAGAGGTACCCGGCGTTCCCCGCTGCCGCTGCGGGCTTCGCTGCGGTCGTGCCGCGCCCGTGAATCGTGGTCCACGGCAGCGCGTCGGTGCCGCCAGGAGCGTGCGATGTCTGGTGCGCGGTCGGCGTACGCGCGTCCGTGAAGCGCGAGTCGTTGCCGGCCGCAGCCTGCGCCGCTCCCGTGCCCAGCGTCCGCATGGATGCGGTGGCCGCGGCGCCGTCCTTGTTTGCGGTCGCGACCTTGGCGTCGGTGACTGCGAGGGCGGCGATCGTCAACGCCAGCGATCCGGCCGCGCTGGTCACGTCGCCCGTGTGAGCGGGCATCACGCCGGTTGGCAGGGTGGTCAGAGCCTCGGGGACGCCGGTGCCGGCGGTGTTGCGACCGATGACCGTCGCAGTCGCGACGTTCGCCATCTTCGCGAGCGTCACCGCGGCGGGCGCGATGGTCAGCGCCAGAGCACCAGCGGAGGAAGTCACGTCGCCCGTGTGCGCGGGCATCACGCCGGTCGGCAGGATCGTCAGATCTTCCGGGTCGCCGGTGCCGGCGGTGTTGCGGCCCTTGACGGTCGCGGTCGCCATGTTGGCGAGCTTGGCGTTGGTCACGGCATCGGCGGCGATCGTCAGCGCGAGCGCGCCGGCCGCGGAGGTCACGTCGCCGGTGTGCGCCGGCATCACGCCGGTCGGCAACGTAGTCAGAGCCTCGGGGACGCCCGTACCCGCGGTGTTGCGACCGATGACGGTGGCAGTCGCGACGTTCGCCATCTTCGCGAGCGTCACCGCGGCGGTGGCAATCGTCGTCGCGACCGCGCCGGCCACGGTGGTCACGTCGCCCGTGTGCGCTGGCATGCGCGCGTCGGGCAGGGTGCCCGCGGTCAGGTCAGCGGCGCTGCCAGACGAGGCCACCGCCACCAGGCCGAGCGTCGCGCGCTGCGTGGCAGCATCGGCGTCGTCGATCAGCGCCCGACCAGCGGCGGTGAAGGTGGTCAGCGTCGCGGTGCCCAGGCCGGTGAAGTAGGGCAGGCGATCGGCGGCTGACACCAGCCCGGCGATAGCCGCCAGCTCGGCGTCGTAGGCTTGGACGTTGGTACCGATGACCAGCCCGAGCGTCGTGCGCTGAGCCGATGCGTCGGCGTCGTCGATCAGCGCGCGCCCAGCCGCCGTGCAGGCGATCTCTTCGACGTCGCCAGCGCCCGCGGTCGAGCGACCGAGCACCTTGTCGGTGGCGCTGACGTTCTGCATCTTCGCGTAGGTGACGGCGTCGGTCGCGATCGTCAGCGCCAGCGATCCGGCCGCGGAGGTCACGTCGCCGGTGTGCGCCGGCATCACGCCCGTCGGCAGGGTGGTCAGAGCTTCCGGGACTCCCGTGCCGGCGGTGTTGCGACCGATGACGGTCGCCGTGGCGATGTTCGCCATCTTCGCCAGGCTGACGGCTGATGCGGCGATCGTCAGCGCGACCGCGCCGGCCGCCGATGTGACGTCGCCGGTGTGCGCTGGCATGCGCGCGTCGGGCACGGTTCCCGATGTCAGCTCGGCCGCGCTATGATTGTGCGCGGTGGGCGTGCGCGCGTCGGTCAGCCGCGTATCGTTGCCGAGAATCGTATTTGCCGCGCCCGTGCCGGTATCGGTGACGGCGGCGGTGCCCAGCCCGAGATTCGTTCGCGCCCCGCTGGCCGTCGTCGCGTCGGTGCCGCCATGCGCGAGGGCGATGACGCCGTTAACGTCGGGATCGTACGTCGCCTTGAGCATGTCGCCCGCGCCGCCGCCGCCGCCGACAGATACCCACACCGCGGCACCGGCCGCGCCGTCAGCGAGCATGAACATTGCGTCGCTGACGCTGTTGGTCCAGATCGTCTGGCCGACGAGGTAGCCATCGCCAGCGTCGTCGAGCACCGTCGGGTTGACCGAGGCCACGACGCTGGTGATCGGCACCCCTGGATTGACGGGCACGTATCGCCCGAGCGCCCCCGAGAAGGTCGGGACGTTGCCCTCTGCCGGCCGTTCAAGCCCTGGGATGCCGAGGAAGGCGCGCACCGCGTGTGCTTAGTAGTCGCCAGCGTCGCAGGAGAAGCCGACCGACTCGGCCACGCTGATCGTCACGCCGAGCGTGTCGGTCGCCGCGATCGCGATGTTGATTTTGGCGAACGCGGCCGCCGCACCGACGGTGCCGGCGGTGGCCGGCGTCGCGGCGGGTAGCACCACTTCGTCGAGCAGGTACCACGTGCCCGCGCCGAGGTTGCGATGCCACAGGCGTGCGACCATCGGGGATGATGCAACCGCCACCGCGCCCAGGTGGCGCACGTTCACGGCCGGGATGACGCTGCCGCGCGGGCCGGCGGTGATGAACGCGGTGATGGTGCCCGAGCCGTCGCGCGCGGTGTTCGCCGTGGCGATCGACGTGCTGATCCGGCGGATCGTGTCCGGACAGATCGGATGGATATTGGCATTCGCCATGGGTCAGGCTCCGAA
>NZ_JACDCU010000373.1 GCF_013817365.1 Methylibium sp.
AGGTCGCCTGCGGTGTGCCCGAGGCCGTCGTTGACCTGTTTGAACTTGTCGAGATCGACGTACAGCACGGACAACCGCTCGTCGTTGCGCCCGGCGCGTGCGAGGGCCGTCTGCAGGCGGTCGCGGAGCAGTTCGCGATTCGGCAGATCGGTGAGCGGATCGTGCATGGCGATGTGCTGTAGGCGGGTTTCCGTCTGCTTTCTCTCGATCGCGGCGGCGACCTGCGTGGAAACGAACTGCAGCAGCTCCGTGTCGCTGTCCGTGTACCGTGATTGGGCCGAATGGTTCTTCACCACCAGCGCGCCGATGACGCCGCTCGGAGCGCGAAGGGGAACGCCGAGCCAGTCGAGTGCATGCGGGCCGAGGTCGCACTCAGCTTGCCCAGGCGCCAGCGCCCCGGCGTCGCGCTTGAAGTGGAGCGTTCGCCCGGTGCGGATGACTTCGGCGCTCAATGTGCCGGAATCGAGTTTCCGCGCTGCAGGCGCCGCCTGATGTTCATCGACATGGTAGGGAAAGCTCAGCTCGTCGTGCCTCGGGTCGTACAGCGCAACGAAGAAACCGGTCGCCGGCAGCAGCTTGCCGATGATCCGGTGGATTCGCTGAAACAAGGCGAGCAGGTCCTGCGTGCAATACGCCGCTTCGGAAATGGCGTAGAGCGCCGCCTGCATGGTTTCGGCGCGCTTCTTCTCGGTGACGTCGCGCGCGACCGCAACCCTCACCTGATCGGCTGGCGACCAATGGGCCGACCACATGATGTGGACGATTCGGCCGTCCTTGCGGACATACCGGTTCTCGAAATGCGGCTTGTGGGTGCCGGCGACGATCTCGTCGACCGCAAGCAGGGTCTTCGGCCGGTCCTCGTGAAAGACCAGATCGAGCATCGGTCTGCCGATGATCTCCTGCGGCGAGTATCCGAAGATGCGTTCGAAAGCGGCACTGACGAAAACGAACCGCCCCTGCGTGTCCACGACGCAGACGGCGTCGAGCAGCAGGTCCATGACATGCGCCAGCGGAACGTGGCGATCCGCCTGTATCCAAAGCTCTACCGGGTTGTCGGACATGTCGGTCACCCGCGCGTGCATCGTTGAGGGCGAACGTTCAGCGCCGCCCGGGCTCGAGGCCCGGGTACTGCGGCAACTCGTCGCGAATGTCCCACCACCCGGCCTTCGATGCCACGTGAATGTGAGCACTCGGCCGTGCGGCAATGGGGGTGTCGAGCGTGCCGATGCGTAAGCGAACCCATTCGGGCGCGCCGTCGCGGTGGCTGAGGATGGGCGAGCCGCAGCGGCCGCAGAAGCTGCGCCACTTGCCGGGCGATGAGGCGTAGGCGCGCAACGCGTCGGCGCCGGTGAGCAGCCGGAAGTCGGCCGCCGGCACGGGCGCATTGGCTGCGAAAGCACAACCCTGTGCCTTGCGGCACTGGCTGCAGTGGCACAGCACGATCGCGCCGAGCGCGCCTGCGGGGATCTCGTAGCGCACGGCGCCGCACAGGCAGCCGCCTTGCAGCGTTGGGGCAGCAGCCGGCGCCGGCTCCGGTGTTGCGCGTTGTGCGGGTTCAGACCAACCCGTTGCGGATGGCATAGACCGTCATCTCGGAGTTGTTGGTCAGGCCCAGCTTTTCCAGCACCCGCGCGCGGTACACGCTCACCGTCTTGGGGCTGAGCGTGAGCTCGGTCGCGATGTCGGACAGCCGCTTGCCCGAGGCGATGAGCACGAGCGTCTGCAGCTCGCGGTCGGACAGCTTTTCGTGCGCCACGCCGGTGGCCGGCTGCGTGAGGCTCTCGGCGAGCATCTGCGCGGTCTCGGGCGTGATGTATTTGCGGCCCTGGGCGACCATGCGAACGGCGGCCACGAGCAGCTGCGTGTCGCTGCCCTTGTTGACGTAGCCGAAGGCGCCGGCGCGCAGCGCGCGGATGGCGTACTGGTCTTCGGGGTGCATGGACACCACCAGCACGCGCATGGCCGAAGGCTCCTCCTTGAGCACCTGCAGCACGTCCAGGCCGCTGCGCCCGGGCATGTTGATGTCGAGCACCAGCACGTCGCAGCTCGTTTCTCGCAGCAGGCTGCGCAGTTCGCCGTAGTCGCCCGCCTCGCCGACCACTTCGATGTCGTGCGCATCGGCCAGGGTGTCGCGAATGCCGCGCCGGATCAACGCGTGGTCGTCGCACAGGATGACGCGGATGCTCATCGCGCTTGCTCCTCTTCCAGAGGGAGGGGGAGCAATGCATGGCCTGGCATCGGCGGTCTCATGCAGGCAACTCTACCGTGCAAGGCGCAGCTCAGAGCATGTCCCACGACGTCGGATCGTCGGCATCGCGACTCGGTGCCTCGTCGAGCGCGCCGGCCTCGGTGTCGCCGCCGCTGTCGAGCGGCACCGACAGGATGATGGTGGTGCCGCTCGCTCCGCTGGAAAGATCGACCCAGCCGCCGACCTGCGCGGCGCGTTCGCGCAGGCCGCGAATGCCGAACGAGCGCGCCTTCGACAGATCCTGCTGCGACAGACCGCGGCCGTTGTCGCTCACTTCCAGCGAAAGCACGCGCCCGGCGATGGTCAGGTCGACCTCCGCGCGCGTGGCGAAGGCGTGCTTGCTGATGTTGGTGAGCGCCTCCTGTGCCGTGCGATAGGCGGCCAGCGGCACGCCCGGCGGCAGCGGCGGCAGCTCCTCGTGGCTGACGCGAAAGCTGGTGAGCACGCCGTTGCGCCGCTCGAAGCGGTGCGTCATCCACTGCAGGGCGGCGACCAGGCCCTGCTCGAGGATGGCCGGGCGAAGGTTGTGCATGATCCGCTGGCTCGATTCGATCGCCATGCTCACCGTCTCGAGCGCCCCCTGAGCGCGCTGCGCCATCGCGGGGTCGGTGGCGCGGCGCTCGATCCAGGCGAGGTCGAACTTCAGTGCGGTCAGCGAACCGCCCACGTCGTCGTGGATCTCGCGGGCGATGGCCGCGCGCTCGGCCTCCACGCTGGCCTGCAGGTGTTGGGCGAGCTCGCGCAGGCGCTGCTCGCTCTGGCCGAGCGCCAGGTCGGCGGCCTGCCGGGCGCGCTGGGCCAGCGTGCCCTCGATGGCGTGCAGCATCGCCGGCACCAGCCGCGCCAGGTTTTCCTTGAGCAGGTAGTCGTTGGCGCCGTTGAGCATGGCCTGCACGGCGACTTGCTCGCCGATCTCGCCGGAGACCAGGATGAAGGGCATGAGCAGGTTGCTCTCGCGCAGGATCTCCAGCGCGTCCAGGCCGGAGAAGCCGGGCAGGTTGTAGTCGGACAGCACCACGTCCCAGGGCTCGGCGAGCGCGGCGCGGTACTCGGCTTCGGACTCCACGCGCACGGCTTCGGCATCGAGGCCGCCGTGCTGCAGGTGGGCCAGGGTGAGCTGGTGGTCGAGTTCGGAGTCCTCGAGGTGCAGCACGCGCAGGCGCATGAGCGGGGCGGTCGAAGGCGCGTCGGGCATCGCAGGCAGGGCCGGTGTCGGGGCAGGTGTTGCAGCGGAAAAGGGCGGCAAAGAGCCGGGTGATCTTGCCACTGCCCGCGAGCGATCCGGCAAAAAATTATCTCAACCGGTGCAGTCGGGCCGACCGCTGCGGGCGCGCCGGCAGCGTGCGTGTCCCTCCGTCATTTCCCCCGCCGATGCCGAACAGCCCGCCAGGCCACACGTCGATGAATCCGATCGCACCAGACTCCTGCTCGCTCCCGAGTGCCGGCAACGCCGCAGCGATGTCGCCCCTGAGGGCCGCCGATCTCCAGGACCACCTGATGTCTGCCAGCCACGATCTCGATCGCCTGCAGCGCCTGCTCGCGGACACCTGCGACACGCTCCTGGCGCGCTTTGCCGGCGCGCACCGCCTGCTAGACACATTGAGCGCACCGAGCCTGCCCTCCGCGGCGGCCAGCGTTGCGCAGGACGCGCGCCTTCAGCTCACTGAGGCGGTGCTGGCGCTGCAGTTCCAGGACATGGCCTCGCAGCTCATCAACCACACCCACCAGCGGCTGCGCAACTGCGCCGACCAGATCGCGCGCGACGCCTTCGGGCCCGACGCCGAGGGCGAGGCGGTGGTCGCCACCGCGCCGCTGCGGCCCAACCCCGTCACGCAAGACGAGATGGACGCCGGCTCCATCGAACTGTTCTGAGCGCAGCGCGCCGCGCCGCTCAAGTCAAC
>NZ_JACDCU010000374.1 GCF_013817365.1 Methylibium sp.
CTGCGGGGCTTCGCAAGCGACCTGAAGGGCCTGCGCGAGGAGCTCGGCGCGCTTGCCGGAGACGGTGAACCGCAGGCCGCCGCGCGCCAGTTGCACACGCTCAAGGGCCTGGCCGCGACCCTCGGCGCCAGGGCGCTCGCGGCCGCGGCCAGCCGCGCCGAGACGGCGCAGGGCGGCGAGCCGAACGAGGCTCATGCGGCGTTAGCCAACCTGGATCAGGCCTTCGAACGCAGCATGGACGACATCGCCTGGCTGGCCGCGAACCTGGACGCACCGGCCCCCGGCCCCCTTGACCCGGCCGACGGCGGCCCGCCGACGACTCCACAGGCGCTGACCAGTGCCCTGCACGAACTGGCCGGCCTGCTCGGCAACGCGGACATGCGCGCGATGGACGTGCATGCCCGGCTGACGCGCAGCCACGCCGCGGTACTCGGCCCGCGCCTGGCCGCACTGGACGGCGCCGTCGCGGCCTTCGACTTCAAGGCGGCGCAGGCGCAGTGCCACGTGCTCCTCGAACACCTGGGTCACGCAACATGAGCGGCAACGACAACGCCCTGCCGGCCGCCGTGCTCGAGGCCATCGCGCGCGCGCCCCGGCTACTGGTGGTGGACGACCAGCCGATCAACATCCAGGCGCTCTACCAGACCTTCGCGAGCGACCACCAGGTGTTCATGGCCACCAGCGGCGAGCAGGCGCTCGCGGTGTGCCGCGAGCAGCAGCCCGATCTGGTGCTGCTGGACGTGGTGATGCCCGGCATGGACGGCTACGAAGTCTGCACGCGGCTCAAGGCCGACGCCTCGACCCGGGACATCCCGGTGATCTTCGTCACCGCGCACAACGACGAGGCGACGGAAACCCGTGCGCTGGACGTCGGCGCGGTGGACTTCATCTCCAAGCCCATCAACCCGAAAGTGGTGCGTGCGCGCGTGCGCACGCACATCACGCTCAAGCACCAGTCGGACCTGCTGCGCCGCATGGCCTTCATCGACGGCCTGACCGGCGTCTTCAACCGCCGCTATTTCGACGAGCGCCTGCAGACCGAGTGGCTGCGCGCGCAGCGCAACGGCTCCGAGTTGAGCGTGGCGCTGATCGACGTGGATTTCTTCAAGCGCTACAACGACCGCTACGGCCACCAGGCCGGCGACGACTGCCTGCGGCAGGTGACCACCGTGCTCGAGGCGACGCTGCAGCGCCCGGCCGACGTGGTGGCCCGCTACGGCGGCGAGGAGTTCGTCTGCATCCTGCCCGAGACCGGCCTGGCCGGCGCGCTTGCGCTGGCGCAGCGGCTGGAGAGGGCAGTGCGCGCGCTGGGCATCGCGCATGCCGAGGGGGCGGTGGAGGGCAGGGTCTCGGTCAGTGTGGGCGTAGCCTGCAAAAGCGCCGCCGCACAAGGCGACCCCGCAGGACTGCTGGCACAGGCGGACGCCCGCTTGTACGCGGCCAAGGAGGCCGGCCGGGCGCGAGTTTGCGGCAGCGAGGTGCCCGGCAGCAGCGAGGCGCGCAGCGCCGTCTAACCGAACTGCGCGAGCAACCGCTCCAGCGCCATCGTGAAAGGCACCTCCATCAACGGCAGCGTCACGGTGATGCCGATAAGCCCCACCGCCAGCGTGATCGGAAAGCCGATCGCGAAGATGTTCATCTGCGTGGCCACGCGCGACACCACGCCGAGCACCAGATTGGCGAACAGCAGCATGGTCACGATGGGCAGCGCGATCCACACACCCAGGCGGAACACCTCGGCGCCCCACACCTGCGGCTGCACCATGCGCAAGAAGGCCAGCGGCGCCTCGCCCACCGGAAAGGCGTGAAAGCTCTGGATCACCGCCGCGGTGAGCAGCAGGTGGCCGTTCATCACCACGAACAACAGGGCTGCGGTGGTGCCGAAAAAGCGGCTCACCGCAGTCGATTGACTGGCGGCGATCGGGTCGAAGAAGGACGCGAAGTTCAAGCCCATCTGCAGGCCGATGAGTTCGCCCGCGTACTCGATGCCGGCAAAGACGATGCGCGCGGCGAAGCCGAGCGAAAGCCCGATCAGCACTTGCTGCACGACCGCCTCGAGCGCAAGGGCGCTGTCCAGCGCGATCACCGGCGCCGGCGGCAGCGAAGCCTGCGCGGCGACGGTGATGAAGAAGGCCAGCGCGACCTTCACCCGCACCGGCACGCCGCGCATCGACAGCAAGGGCGCACTGGTGAAGAGCGCCAGCACGCGCAGGAACGGCCAGATGAGCGGGCTGAGCCAGGCGGTGAGCTGGGCTTCGGAGACGGTCAGCACCTCACCCCACCACCGACGGAATCGATTGCAGCGTGCGCTGCAGGTAGTCGACGATCGTGGTGAGCATCCACGGCCCGGCGATCGAAAGCACCGCCACGGCAGCGATCAGCTTCGGCACGAAGGACAGGGTCTGCTCGTTGATCTGCGTGGCCGCCTGGAACACGCTGATCACGAGGCCCACCACCAGCACGGTGATGAGCATGGGCGCCGAAATGAGCAGCAGGAGGTACAGGCCCTGCTGGCCGATGGTGAAGACTTGTTGCGGGTCCATGGCGCACTCACTCAGGTGGCAAACGATGCAGCGAGCGAGCCGAGCAGCAGGTTCCAGCCATCGGCCAGCACGAACAGCATCAGCTTGAAGGGCAGCGCCACCAGCACGGGGCTGAGCATCATCATGCCCAGGCTCATGAGCACGCTGGCGACGATCATGTCGATGATCAGGAAGGGAATGAAGATCAGGAAGCCGATCTGGAACGCGCTCTTGAGCTCGCTGGTCACGAAGGCCGGCACGAGCACGCGAAACGGCGCGTCCTCGGACTTCACCGAAGCGTCCAGCTTGGCCAGGCGTGCAAAGAGCATCAGGTCGGTCTGGCGCGTCTGCTTGAGCATGAACTCGCGCATCGGCACCTCGCCGCGAGCGAGCGCTTCGTCGAAGGCGATCTGGTTGGCGGTGAAGGGCGCGTAGGCCTGGTCGTAGACGCGGTCGATGGTCGGTCCCATCACGAACAAGGTGAGGAACAGCGACAAGCCCACGATCACCTGGTTGGGCGGCGCGGACTGCGTACCGAGCGCTTGGCGCAGCAGGCTGAGGACGATGACGATGCGGGTGAAGCCCGTCATCATGAGCAGCACGGCCGGCAGGAAACTCAGCGCGGTGAAGAACAGCAGCGTCTGGATCGGCACCGAGTAGCTGGCGCCGCCCGCGCCCTGCCCGATCAGCAGCGGCAGCGAGGCGCCGGGCGCCGCGGGTGCGCCGATGGCCTGCGCTAAAGCGACTGCAGGAACGGCCGACAACACGGATACGCCCGCGACCAGCGCCGCGCGGCGGTAACGCGCGAAAAGAGAACCCGTCTTCGGCTTCATTGCGGCGGCGTCTGTTTGCCTGAAGCGGAACGCACCTTGTTCAGCAGCGCCGCGAACGGCATCTCCGGCGTCGGCGCGCTCGGCACCTCCGCCTGCGGCGTCAGCGTGTGCAGCAAGTTGATCGCCTGCGGCGTGACGCCCAGGACCAGCCAGCGGCGCTCCTCGCCCTGCCCCACCTCGACGGTCACCACGCGCTGGTGCGGACCCAGCGGCGAGGAGCCCACCGTGCGCATCGGCGCATCGGTGCGGTTCATGACGCCCATCGCCGCGCCGTACGGCGTGCGCTTGAGCAGCCACAGCACGAGCGGAATGGCCGCCAGGATGAGAACGAACCACAACAGGCCCAATCCGAGGGATCCGCTCATGTCGAACAGCGCTTTCTCACAGGCTGCCGCGGCTGAGCCGGCGCATGCGCTCGCTCGGCGTGACGATATCGGTCAGGCGGATGCCGAACTTGTCGTTGACGACCACCACCTCGCCCTGCGCGATCAGGTAGCCGTTGACCAGCACGTCCATCGGCTCGCCGGCCATCGCGTCGAGCTCGACCACCGAGCCTTGCGCCAGCTGCAGGATGTGCTTGATCGGAATCCTCGTGCGGCCCAACTCCACGGTGAGCTGCACCGGGATGTCGAGGATCATGTTGATGTCGTTACCCGCGCCGCCGTTGCCGGTGGGCGTGAAGTTCGTGAACGGCGCCGGCGACACCTGCTCGGCCGGCGCCATGACTTCGCTGGCGGTTTCCTGCTGCTCGAGCGCGGCGGCCCATTCGGCCGCCATGT
>NZ_JACDCU010000375.1 GCF_013817365.1 Methylibium sp.
GCCGTCGCCGTTGCCGTCGGCGAAGGTCTTGACGTCCAGGCAGTAGAGGACCGCGTTCTTGTACCAGGGCTCAGCCATGAGGTTCCTTTTCGGGTCGGGTCGCTTGCCAGGCGCGCAGCAGTTCGGCGACGCTCCAGGCCTGTGCGATGCAGCCGCCCTCGCGGTGCGGCGGCTCGGCATTGAAGACTTCGCTGATGCTGCCGAAGCCGGTTTCGAGAAGGTGGTGCGGCACCGCCTGCAGCAGCGCGCGAGCGCGCGCATCGCAGCCATGCACGCGGATCCAGGCGTCGATGAAGTGGCCGATCAGCCAGGGCCATACCGTCCCCTGGTGATACGCGCCATCTCGCTCGCGCAGCGCGCCTTCGTAGCGCGGCTGGTAGCCGGGCTCGAAAGGCGCGAGCGTGCGCAGGCCAACGGGTGTGAGCAGGTGGCGCTCGACGGTCGCCAGCACGTCGAGCCAGTGCGACCGGTGCAGCACCGGATGGGTCAGCGAGAGCGAGAAGATCTGGTTGGGCCGCAGGCGGGCGTCATCGCCGGCGTTGGCGGAATCCGGGCCGTCGACGACGTCGAACAGGTAGCCCCGCTCGGCCGACCAGAAACGCGCCTCGAAGGAAGCCTGCACGCGATCGGCCAGCGCGTCGTGCCTGGCCGCGTCCGCGGCACCGAGCGTCCGACCCCAGCCGGCCATCAGGCGCAGCGCGTTGTACCAAAGCGCCTGGATCTCGACCGGCTTGCCGCGCCGCGGCGTGACCACCCAGTCGCCCGCCTTGGCGTCCATCCAGGTCAGCTGCAGGCCTTCGGCCGCCGCGTGCACGAGACCATCGCGCGCATCGACACCGATGCCGAAGCGCGTGCCGCGCACATGGTGCTCGATCACGCCCTGCAGCACCGGGTAGAGCTCGGCCGCCAGCGCCGCATCGCCGGTGCGTGCGACGTAGCGCCCGAGCGCGTGGAAGTACCAGAAGGTCGCATCGACCGTGTGATAGAGCGCCTCGCGCCCGCCTTCGGGAAACAGGTTGGGCAGCAGTCCGTCGCGGATGTAGCCCGCGAAGGTGCGCAGGATGGCGCGCGCTTCGTCGAAGCGCCCGGTGCAAAGCGTGAGGCCTTCGAGCGCGATCATCGTGTCGCGGCCCCAGTCGTTGAACCAGTGGTAGCCGGCGATCACCGAGCGGAAGTCATCGCCGCCGCCGCTGCGTTCGGCCGCCGTCTCGTGGCTTCTGTTGCCAGGCATGACGATGAAGAGGTCCGCCGCGAGCAGCAGGCGCCGCTCGACATCGTCGGCATCAGCGCCAACGTCATGGGCACGCGTCAGCAAGGCAGTGATGCGGTCGTGCTCGGCCTGGAACAGCGCATCGGGGTCCGGCGCCTGTGCCGCCTCGCCGCTGCTCACGACGAGAGCGGCACCCCCGCCGGGGTGGAGTTCGACCGACCAGAAGCCGGGACTGTGCATGTGCGCGCTGTGGTCGTAACCGCGTTCGCGCTCCATGCGAAAAAGCACATCGCGGTCGACGTGCGGCTCGGAAGTGAAAGCGCCTTGCGGCAACAGGTGCAGCCGCAGCGACACGCCATGGGCTGCAAGCCGCAGCCGCAAGGCGCCCTGCGCATCCGGCTCGATCTGGCAGGCACCGGCTTCGTGCGGCACCAGCGGCGCGTCCTGTCGCCGGCCGCACACGAAAGGTCGCAGGCGCAGGCGGCGCGAGGGGCCTTCGAGCAGCCGCCACCGCACGCACACTGTGTTGAGGCCGTGCGGCATCACGATCGATTTCTCGATGAGGCTGCCCTCGACGTCGAACACCCAGACCGGCGTCGAGCCCTCCAGGCGGAACTCGCGCAAGTGGTGGTGAGCGTCGCCCTGTATCGAGCCATCGACGAACTCGGCCCCGCCGAGGTTCTTGGTGCCGATGAGTGTCTCGACCAACTCGTCGAGCCGCGGCAGCACCACGTGGCGACCCTTCGGCTCAGTGAGGTTGGGCACGAAGATGCCGTGGAAGCGCCGCGTCGGCACGCCCAGCACTGTGCCGGACGCAAAACCGCCCAGCCCGTTGGTCACCAGCCATTCGCACTCGCGCAGCGGCACGGGATCGTCGCCGGGCCGCCAGGGCAGCCGCAGAGGTGTCGGGAGCATCGGTCGGTTCCGGTTTTGACATGCGAAGGCAGGCGCCCAGCCTGCCGAGAACCAGCACCGGCAACCGGCGGGCCTGCCCTGCCTCTCCGTGCGCTCAGCGGGCCTGCGTCCCGCTCGATGCGGCTCGATGCGGTCCCTGCGGCTCGATGCGGCTCGATGCGGCTCGTTTCTACCTTATCGCGGGTTCATTGCCGAACCGTCAGGCATCACGAATGCCATCGGTCGCCTCACGCTCCCCGTAAAGTCCCGTCACACGAAATCCACGCGCACTCCAAGGATCTGCCATGAACATCCACCTCAGCCTCACACCCCTGATATCGCTCATCGCCGGCATCCTCATCCTCGTGATGCCCCGACTGCTGAACTACATCGTGGCGCTGTACCTCATCCTCATCGGCTTGATCGGCCTGTTCGGCAAGGGCTCGTTCAACTTCATCTGAGCGGCCCTCGATCGGCCAACGAGAAAGGGCTGCCTTGCGGCAGCCCTTTTCATTCCGAAGCGCAGGCTTCGTGTCAGCGCCCGTCGCGCTGCCCGAAGCGCGAACCACCCTCGCGGCGCCCGCCGCTGAAACCGCCACCACCACCGGCCGGCCGCCCACGGCCCTGGCCGTGACGCTGACCCGGCAGCGGCTTGCTGCCCGGCGCACGCGGCCTTTGCGGGGTCGGCTCCAGGCCGGCGATCTCGCTGGCGATGATGGGCTGGCGTGTGAACGCTTCGATCGCACGGATCTTGCCGCGCTCACGATGCTCGGCAATCGTGATCGCGGTGCCGGCGCGGCCGGCGCGGCCGGTGCGGCCGATGCGGTGCACGTAGTCCTCGGCCTTCATCGGCAGGCCGAAGTTGATGACGTGGCTGATGCTCTTCACATCCAGACCGCGGGCGGCCACGTCGGTGGCCACCAGCACGCGCACATGGCCGTCGCGCAGTCCCTGCAGTCGGCGATTGCGCACCGCCTGCGGCATGGCGCCGTGCAGCGCCACGGCCGAGTGGCCCTGCTGCTGCAGCGCTTCGGCCAGCGCCTCGGTGTCGATCTGGGTGCTGGCGAATACCAGGGCTTGATCCATATCGACGTCGCGCAGCCAGTGCTCGAGCAGCTTGTGCTTGTGGCTGAGGTTGTCGGCCCAGTGCAGGGTCTGCGTGATGTCGGCGTGCACGTCGTGCGCGCTGCCGAGTTCCAGGCGACCGGGCGAGCGCATCACCTTGGCGGCCAAGGCCATGATGCGGGGCGCGAAGGTGGCCGAGAACATCAGCGTCTGGCCCCGCTGCGCGGTGGCTTCGTGGATCGCCGCCAGGTCCTCGGCAAAGCCGAGGTCGAGCATGCGGTCCGCCTCGTCGACGACCAGCACTTCCGTGGCGTCGAGGCGAATCTGGCCGCGCGAATGCAGGTCGAGCAGGCGGCCCGGGGTGGCGATCACCAGGCTGGCGCCGCGCAGATCGAACAACTGCTTGCCGAAGGGCATGCCGCCGACCACTGTGGACACGCGCAGGTTGCGCACGGCCTCGCGCAGCGGGTGCTGCTTGCCTTCGACGCGCATCGCGCTGCCCACACCGCGCATCAAATCGATCGCGTCGCTGGCGACCTGCTGGGCCAGTTCACGCGTCGGGCACAGCACCACGGCGCGCGGGCTCGCCACACGGTCGGCGGCGCGCACCTCGGCGTTGAGCAGGCGCTCGAGCACGGGCAGCAGAAAGGCTGCGGTCTTGCCGCTGCCGGTCTGGCTGCTGACCATCCAGTCGCCGCCCTTCATGGCGGCGGGGACGGCTTGCAGCTGCACCGGCGTCGGTGCGGTGAAGCCGAGTTCGGCCACGGCATGCAGCAGCGGGCTCGAAAGGCCAAAAGATTCGAAAGTCGTAAAAGCAGAAGTCACGCGAGTATTGCCCGCCGGGTTGCCGGCGGGTCCGTCTTCGCCGGGCGCATGGAGCGCGCGGCAGGTTGGTCAACACATCGACCAACAGACGGATACACCCGAAGGGTGCAGGGCCCCGTGTGAGAACGGGTGAGCGT
>NZ_JACDCU010000376.1 GCF_013817365.1 Methylibium sp.
GCCGAGGGACAGGAGCGCAGCGCAGCGCCGCAGCCGGCTTCGCCGTCCCTCCCCGGTCAAGCCCTCACGCAGTCAACGTAGTACTGACGCTCCCCACCGTCCGCGCCGTCGACCTCGACCAGCCCATGCACGTCGGTGTCGAAACCGGGGAAGCGCTTGTTGAAGTCGCGGGTGAAGCGCAGGTAGTCGACGATCTTCTTGTTGAAACGCTCGCCCGGGATGAGCAGCGGAATGCCGGGCGGATAGGGCGTGAGCAGCGACGTCGTGATGCGGCCTTCCAGCGCTTCGATCTCGACGCGTTCGGTCTTGCGATGAGCGATGTGCGAGTACGCCTCGCTCGGCTTCATGGCCGGCTGCAGATCCGACAGGTACATCTCGGTCGTGAGCCGGGCGATGTCGCCGGTCACATAGGCCTCGTGAATGCTCTGTGACAGATCGCGCAGGCCCATGCGTTCGTAGCGCGGCTGAAAACCGCAGAACTCGGGAAGGATCCGCCACAGGGGCGCATTGCGGTCGTAGTCGTCCTTGAACTGCTGCAGCGCCGTCAGCATCGTGTTCCAACGGCCCTTGGTGATGCCGATGGTGAACATGATGAAGAACGAGTACAGACCGGTCTTCTCGACGATAACGCCGTGCTCGGCCAGGAACTTGGTGACGATCGAAGCCGGGATGCCGGTCTTGGCAAATTTGCCGGCCACGTCGAGCCCCGGCGTGACGATGGTCGACTTGATCGGGTCGAGCATGTTGAACCCGGGCGCCAGATCGCCGAAGCCGTGCCACTTGGCATCGCCCTTGATCATCCAGTCTTCGGGCTTGCCGATGCCTTCGCTGGCGAGCTTGTCGGGGCCCCAGACCCGGAACCACCAGTCCTTGTTGCCGAATTCCTTTTCCACCTTGCGCATGGCGCGCCGGAAGTCGAGCGCCTCGAGGATGCTTTCCTCGACCAGCGCCGTGCCGCCCGGCGGCTCCATCATCGCCGCAGCAACATCGCAGCTTGCGATGATCGCGTACTGCGGCGAGGTGGAGGTGTGCATCAGGTAGGCCTCGTTGAACAGGTGCCGGTCCAGCCGGGTGTTCTGCGCGTCCTGCACGAGCACCTGCGACGCCTGGCTCAGGCCGGCGAGCAGCTTGTGGGTGGACTGCGTCGCATAGACCACCGCCTCCTTGGGCCGAGGACGCGACTTGCCCATCGCGTGGTAGGTGCCGTAGAACTTGTGAAACGCGGCGTGCGGCAGCCAGGCTTCGTCGAAGTGAAGCGTGTCGATCCAGCCGTCGAGCAGGCCCTTGATGGTCTCGGTGTTGTAGACGACGCCGTCGTAGGTGCTTTGAGTGATCGTGAGGATTCGCGGCTTGACGGTCGCCGGATCCACGCCCTGCAGCAAGGGATTCGCGGCGATCTTGCGGCGGATCGTCTCGGGCTCGAATTCGCTCTTCGGTATGGGGCCGATGATGCCCAGGTGGTTGCGTGTGGGCGTCAGGAACACCGGCACCGCGCCGGTCATGATGATGGCGTGCAGGATCGACTTGTGGCAGTTGCGGTCGACCACCACCACGTCGTCGGGTGCGACGGTATGGTGCCAGACCATCTTGTTGCTCGTGCTGGTGCCGTTGGTGACGAAGAAGCAATGGTCGGCGTTGAAGATGCGCGCCGCGTTGCGCTCGCTTTGCGCCACCGGGCCGGTGTGGTCGAGCAACTGGCCCAGTTCGTCGACCGAGTTGCACACGTCGGCGCGCAGCATGTTCTCGCCGAAGAACTGGTGGAACATCTGGCCCACCGGGCTTTTCAGGAACGCCACGCCACCCGAGTGGCCCGGGCAGTGCCACGAATACGAGCCGTCCTGCGCATAGTCGACCAGCGCCTTGAAGAACGGCGGCGCCAGGCCGTCGAGGTAGCTTTTGGCCTCCCGGATGATGTGGCGCGCCACGAACTCGGGCGTGTCCTCGAACATGTGGATGAAGCCGTGCAGCTCGCGCAACACGTCGTTCGGCAGGTGCTGAGATGTACGGGTCTCGCCGTACAGGTAGATCGGGATCTCGGCGTTCTTGCGGCGGATTTCCTGGATGAACTTGCGAAGGTTCAGCACCGCCGGGTCGAGTTCGGGGCCGCCCTTGAATTCCTCGTCGTCGATCGACAGGATGAACGCGCTGGCGCGGCTTTGCTGTTGCGCGAACTGGCTCAGGTCGCCGTAGCTCGTGGCGCCGAGGATCTCGAAACCTTCCTTGACGATCGCGTCGGCCAGCGCACGGATGCCCAGGCCGGAAGTGTTCTCGGAGCGGTAGTCCTCGTCGATGATGACGATGGGAAAACGAAAATGCTGCATCGATGCGGCTCCGACAGGGGCAGGATTCGCAGGCGATGCCCGCGCGAAAGAGGGCGCAGTTTAGGGCTTTCGCTGCCCGCTTCGTCACCGTGCCGCACCGTGCCTGCGTCGTACACTGAGAGGCAAGCTTCGTGGCTTTGCACGATGAAGGAGCAAGGATGGAGTGGAGTGCTGCGACCCTGTGGTGGATCGCCGCAGGCGTGCTGATCGCCGCCGAAATGGCCACCGGCACTTTCTATCTCCTGATGCTCGCGCTCGGCGTCACGGCGGCGGCACTCTCGGCCCATCTAGGGCTCGCGTTCAGTGCGCAACTGGTGGCGGCTGCCCTGGTCGGCGGCGGTGCCATCGTGGCTTGGCATGTGCGGCGCCAACGACAGCAGGCACTCGCCGGCGCCGTCCCGAACCGCAACTTCAACCTCGACGTCGGCGAGCAGGTTAGCGTCGAGCGCTGGGAGCCCGACGGCACAGCGCGCATCGACTACCGCGGCGCGCAGTGGAACGCCCGCTATGCCGACGAAGGCGAACCGCAACCAGGCCTGCACACCATCCGCGGCATCGAATCAAACCGGCTGCTCCTGGGCCGCTGAACACTCAACTCCGAAAAGCCCTGCCTCCATGGAAATCGTCGCCTTCGTCCTCCTGATCGTCGCCTTCATCTTCATCGCGCGCTCGATCAAGATCGTGCCGCAGCAAAACGCGTGGGTCGTCGAGCGGCTCGGCAAGTACCACGCGTCCCTCACCCCTGGCCTGAATTTTCTTGTGCCCTTCGTAGACCGGCTGGCCTACCGCCATTCGCTCAAGGAGGTGCCGCTGGACGTCCCCAGCCAGGTCTGCATCACCAAAGACAACACGCAACTCACGGTCGACGGCATCCTGTATTTCCAGGTCACCGATCCGATGCGGGCGAGCTACGGCTCGTCGAACTACATCGTCGCCATCACCCAGCTCGCGCAGACCACCTTGCGCAGCGTGATCGGCAAGATGGAGCTCGACAAGACCTTCGAGGAGCGCACGTCCATCAACGCGGCCGTGGTCGCCGCATTGGACGAGGCAGCGCTCAACTGGGGCGTGAAGGTGCTGCGCTACGAGATCAAGGACCTCACGCCGCCGGCGGCGATCCTGCTGTCGATGCAGGCACAGATCACCGCCGAGCGCGAGAAGCGCGCGCTCATCGCCGCCAGCGAAGGCCGCCGGCAGGAGCAGATCAACATCGCCACCGGCGAGCGCGAAGCTTTCATCGCGCGTTCCGAAGGCGAGAAGCAAGCGGAGATCAACAACGCCCAGGGCGAAGCTTCGGCGATCACCACCGTGGCGGAAGCGACGGCCAATGCGATCCGCCAGATCGCCGCGGCCATCCGCGAGCCGGGCGGCGAGCAAGCGGTGCAGCTCAAGGTCGCCGAGCGGGCGGTCGATGCCTTCGCGCAGCTCGCCCAGAAGAACAACACCATGATCGTGCCGGCCAACATGAGCGAGGTGTCCGCGCTCATCGGCACGGCAATGACCTTGCTCAAGGGCACGGCCGTCGCGAAGTGAGGGCGGCATGGCGCTGAACGTGCTGGGCGAGGAACTGCGCCCCTGCTCCTACGACCCGCTGACCGGTTATTTGCGTGACGGTTGCTGCGATACGGCCGCCGAGGACAGCGGCGCGCATGTGATCTGCGCGCGCATGACCGGCGAGTTTCTGGCCTTCTCGCGCGCGCATGGCAACGACCTCGTCACGCCGCGCCCGCAACTGCGCTTTGCGGGGCTCAGGCCGGGTGACCGATGGTGCGTGTGTGCGCTGCGCTGGCTCGAAGCACAGGAAGCA
>NZ_JACDCU010000377.1 GCF_013817365.1 Methylibium sp.
GGTGTGCTGCGCGCACACAGCCGCGTCTCGACCCACGCGCGCATCGAGGCGCCCGCGCGCCTGCTGCTCGGCGACCATGTCTTTATCGGTCATTTCAACTTCATCGACGCCTCCGGCGGCCTGGAGATCGAGGAGGGCTGCCAGATCACCAACTTCGTCTCGGTGCTCACGCATTCCAGCCACCTGTCGGTCCGCCTCGAGCGCGAGCGCTACTGGGGCCATGCGGAGCCGGCCGGCCTGCAGCGCGAACCCAGCCGCCTGGGCGCCTGGAGCTTCATCGGCCCGCACAGCGTGATCGCGCCGGGAACGAGTCTGGGCCGCGGCGTGCTGGTGCGCGCCTACAGCTTCGTGAGCGGCGAGGTGCCCGATTTCGCAGTGCTGGAAGGGCAGCCGGCAAGGGTGGTCGGCGACACGCGCGAGCTCGACCGCGCCTGGATCGAGCGTCATGCCGAAACCTTCGGCCCCGAGGCGCGCGACGCCTACGAGGCCTGGGCACGCGAGGTTGTGCCTTCGGCAACGCCGCCGCCCGCGCCGCCATGAAACGCATTCTGTTTTTCGCCGACGCGAGCAGCATCCACACGCAGCGCTGGGTGCGCGAACTCGCCGTGCGCGGCTTCGACTGCGTGGTGGCCACGCGCCGCCCGGCCGATGTGCCAGGCGCGAGCGAGGTCATCGCCGTCTCGCCCGGCGCGGATGCCGCCGGCTGGCTGCTCGCCTTGCCTGAGGTGCAGCGCGTGGCACGCAGGGCCGCGCCGCAGTGGCTTCATGGCCACTACGTCACCTCCTACGGCCTGTGGGCGGCGGCGGCATCGCTGCTCGGCCCGCCGGTGCCGCTGGTGCTCACCGCCTGGGGCAGCGACATCCTCGTCACCCCGCGTGCGTCGGGTTGGCGCGGCGGCGCGATGTCGGCCCTGGTCGGCTGGACCCTGCGCCGTGCGGCGCTGATTACCGCGGACTCGCAGGACATGCTGGCCGCGATCCGCGGCTACGGTGTGAAGGCGCGCTGCGAAGAGATCCTTTGGGGCGCCGACACCGAGCGCTTCCGGCCGGGCCTGCCTTCAGCGGTTTTCGAAGTGGCGAGCCTGCGCGCCTGGGAGCCCAACTACAACATCGACACGCTGCTGCGCGCCTGGGCTCGGCTGCGCAATGCACGGCCGGGCACGGACGCGGTGCTTCATCTGCTCGGCGGCGGGGTTGAAGCGGCCTCGCTGCAGGCGCTGGCGCGCGAGTTGAAGCTCGGCGAAAGCGTGCGCTTCACCGGTCGCGTCGACGACGCCGCCATGGTCAAGACCCTTCAGCGCGCGCGCGCCTCCGTCAGCGTGCCGAGCAGCGACGCCACCTCGGTCTCGGTGCTCGAAGCACTGGCCTGCGGCCTGCCGGTGGTCGCGAGCGATCTGCCCGCCAACCGGCAGTGGATCGATGCGGCCAGTGGCCTGCTGGTGCCGCCGCGCGACGAAGCCGCGCTGGCCGATGCCCTGCTTCGCCTTGCCGACGAGCCCGCCTTCGCCGAGCAACAGGGACGGCGCAACCGCGAGGTCGCCGTGCAGCGCGCTTCGCGGCGCACGCACATGGAGCGCATGGCGGTGTTGTACGACTCGCTGCGGCTGCGCGCGCCGGAGCCGGCGTGAGCGGCATCCTCCCGCGCGTGGTCAGCGTGATCGCGCCGTGCCGCAACGAGCGGGCGCACGTCGCCGGTTTTTGCGACGAGTTGGCCGGCCAGCGGCTGCCCGAAGGCGTCGCGCTCGAAGTGCTGATCGCCGACGGCGGCAGCGACGACGGCACGCGCGAACTGCTCGCGGCGCGCTGCGCGGCCGACTCCCGCTTCGTGCTCGTCGACAACCCGGCGCGCATCGTCTCCTGCGGGTTGAACCGCTGCCTGCATCGCGCGCGCGGCGAGGTCATCGTGCGCATGGACCTGCACACCGGCTATGCGGACGACTACATCGCCGAATGCCTGGCCGCGCTGGCGCGAAGCGGGGCGGCCAACGTGGGCGGACCGTGGCGGGCGGGTAGCGAGGGCGCCTCGCAAGGCGGTATGGGAAGCGGCGCGACGCAACGCGGGGAGGGCGCCGGCGCGACGGAGCGTGAGGGCAGGGACGGCGCAACGCAACGCGCCATCGCCGCCGCGTTCCAGTCCCGCTGGGTCGCCGGTGGCGCTCGCTCGCGCAATCTGGACTACGAAGGCCCGGTCGATACCGTCTACCTCGGCTGCTGGCCGCGCGCGAGTTTCGAGCGCTTCGGCGGCTTCGACGAAAGCCTCGTGCGCAACCAGGACGACGAACACAACCTGCGCCTCGTTCTCGGCGGCGCCACCGTCTGGCAGAGCGCGCGCATCCGCTCGGCCTACCGGCCGCGAGCGAGTCTCGGCGCGCTGTTTCGCCAGCAGCTCCAGTACGGCTACTGGAAGCCCTTCGTGATGCGCAAGCACGGCAGGGCGGCCTCGCTGCGGCAACTGGTGCCGGGCGTCTTCGTCGCGCTGCTGGGCATGTCGGCGATCGTTGCGCCGCTGCTGCCGGCGGCGCGTGACGCGCTGGCATTGCTGGTGCTGGCCTATGCGCTTTATGTCGCGGCCGCCTCGTTGGCTATCGCGCGTGGGGCCGGCATGGCGCTGCTGCCGCGACTGCCGGCGGTGATGGCTGCCACGCATTTCGCTTATGGCCTCGGCAGCCTGCGCGGCTGGCTCGACGTGCTGTGGCGCGGCACGCCGTCGCCCGCTTTCGGAACGCTGACGCGATGAGCCCGGCGCCGCGCCGCCCCCAGCTGGGCTGGGGCCCCTTGGGGGACCGGAGTGTCGTGACGTGTGGGTTCGCCATGCACACGCCGGACCGCCTCAAGTGCTCATGCTCCGCGGGACCGAGCGCAGCGCGTAGGGTGCCCCAGTGAGCACGCCGCCGCCCGGCACGGACGAAGCCGCCGCCGTCGCGCAGCGGTATGCGCGCCGCGACGCCGCAGCCGACGCCGCGCGCTACAGCCTCTTCGATCCCGCGGCGCTGCAGGCGCAGCAGGAGCGCCTGCGGGTCATGCTGGCGTTGTGGAGCGCCCACGGCTGGCGTGGGCTGCAGGGTCTCGACCTGCTGGAGGTCGGCTGCGGCAGCGGCGGCAACCTGCTGGACCTGCTGCGCCTCGGTGCCGAACCTGCGCGCGTCGCAGGCATCGACTTGCTGCCCGAGCGCATCACGGCGGCCTGCGCGGTGCTGCCCTCTGCGGTCCGGCTGATCGAAGGCGATGCCAACCAGGCCGACATCGCGGCCGGCAGTCAGGATGCAGTGCTCGTTTTCACGGTGTTTTCCTCGCTGCTCGACGACACCGCTCAGGCCCGTCTGGCCGAGACGCTGTGGCGCTGGGTGCGGCCGGGCGGCGGGGTGCTGTGGCACGACTTCTGCGTAGACAATCCGCGCAACGCCGACGTGCGGGGCGTGCCGCTCGCTCGCGTGCGCCACCTCTTTCCTCAGGCACGCCTGCATGCACGGCGCGTCACGCTGGCGCCGCCGATTGCACGAACCGCGGCGCGTCTGCATGCCGGCTTGCCAGCGCTGGTCAATGCGCTGCCGCTGCTGCGAACACACCGGCTGTGCTGGCTCCGAAAACCGATGCAATGAAAACTCGACAAGGACCTGATTCATGAAGATCACCGTGGTGGGCACCGGCTATGTGGGCCTGGTTACCGGCGCTTGCCTGGCCGAGATGGGCAACCACGTGCTGTGCATGGATCTCGACGCCCGCAAGATCGACCTGCTCAACACCGGCGGCATCCCGATCCACGAGCCGGGTCTCCAAGAAGTGGTCCAGCGCAACGCCGCCGCCAAGCGCCTGGAGTTCACGACCGACGTGGACCGCGCCGTCGCTCACGGCACCCTGCAGTTCATCGCCGTGGGCACGCCGCCCGACGAAGACGGCTCGGCCGACCTGCAGTACGTGGTGGCCGCGGCCCGCGCCATCGGCGAGCGCATGACCGACTACAAGGTCGTCATTGACAAGAGCACGGTGCCGGTGGGCACGGCCGACAAGGTGCGCGCGACCATCGAAGCGGCGCTCGCCGCGCGCGGCGTGAAATGCGAGTACGCGGTGGTCAGCAACCCCGAGTTCCTGAAGGAAGGCGCAGCGGTGGCCGA
>NZ_JACDCU010000378.1 GCF_013817365.1 Methylibium sp.
GGCACGCGCGTTGGCCTCTTCGATGGCGCGCCGGGCGTATTCGGAGCGGCTCAACCCGCTGAGGCGCGCGGCCTCGGCCGTTTCCCGCACGAAGGATTCCGGCGCACGAAACACGAACTGGCTCGTGGTTTCCATGGTCGCTCAATACAGTTTAATGTTCGGGAATGTATAGCAAGAATGTATAGCGGCCAGTTGTCGATACGCCTGCAGCAGCGTTTGCCAGAGGGTCAGCGGCGTGTGCAAGGCATCGGCTCGACGCTCGCGCCCTCGTTCCGACTCGAGGGTGCCTTGCTTCGCAACGGCTGCCGCGTCCGGCAGCGCGGGCAAAGCGCTACTCGATCCTGAACTCGAACTCCTGCGTCGCGATCACTTCGCCGGCGCCGCCGGCGCCGCTGGCGCACTGGTACTGCAGCATGGCGTTGCGCACGGCGGAGTGGAAAACGCGCGGGCCCGACAGGATGGTGACTTCCTGGATCACGCCGCCACTGATGCGCACCTGCGCACGCACCACGCCCGAAGTGCCGTCCTGCAGCGCACGACGCGGTACGTCGGGCTTGACCTGCTTCGGGCAGACCACGCCGATGTCCTGGCGCAGCGGTGCCGGCGGCGGGGCAGGCGGCGCCGGGGGCGGCGCAGGAGGCGGCGGCTCGATCTTGTATTCGATTGTCGGCGGCACGGGTGCCGGCGCCACCGTGATCGGCGGCGGGGCGGGCACCGGCGGCGGCTGGATCCTCGGCGGCGGCACGTAGGGCGGTGGTGGCGGCGGCTTGGGCGGCGGTGGTTTGGGAGGCGGCGGCGGCGGTTTGGGCAGTGGCGGCGGCGGTGGCTCCGGAGGCGGCGGCGCCGGGGGCGGCGGCGGCGGCGGCGGTGGAGGCGCGAGCGGCAATGGTGGCGGAGGTGGTGGCGGCGCGGCGATGATCTTCGCCTCCAGCGGCTTCTTGACCACTTCGACCATGTCGCGCGCCAGCCCGGACACCAGCGCGTAGAAGATGAAAAGATGCAGCACGACCACGGCCGTCAGGCCGATGAGGCGCCTCGATGCCGGTTGCCGCTGGTAGTTCAGGTCCATGCCGAAGGTTTCATTGCGGCCCGGCGCCGCGCCGGGCGTTGCCAGGCCCGGCCGCGGTCACGGCGCGAATTGCTCGCTGCCGACGATGCCGAACTTGGTCAGACCCAGGCGCTGCACGCTGGCCATCACCGAGGCCACGGTTTCGTATCGGGCCCCCCGATCCGGGCGCAGGTGCAGCTCAGGCTGCGTCTCGAGCGGCAGCGCCGCCAGTTCGCGCAGCCGGGCGTCCACTTCCACCGGGCCCGCCAGCACCTCGCCGTTCCAGAACACGCGGCTGCTCGCATCGATGTCGACCTTCACGATTTGCGGCTGCACCAGCGGCGGCGGTGGCGGGTTGCCGGCCGGCAGGGCCAGGTTGACCGCGTGCAGCTGGATCGGGATGGTGATGATCAGCATGATCAGCAGCACCAGCATCACGTCGATCAGCGGCGTGGTGTTGATGTCCATCATCACCTCGGGCTCGCCGCCTGCGTTGGTGCCGCTCGAGACATTCATGGCCATCGTTCAGCCTCCCCTGGCCGGCGGCTCGGTGATGAAGGACACGCTGGTGATGCCGGCGAGCTGGCAGGCGTAGACCACCCGGCCCACCGATTCGTAGCGTGCCGCGTGGTCGCCGCGGATGTGCACTTCGGGCTGCGGCCGCATGACCGAGACCTTTTCCAGCCGCTCGACCAGTGCCTCGGTGCTGGGCACGCGGGCGTCGTACCAGTAGATCGCGCCGCTGCGATCGACCGAGATGACGACGTTCTCGGGCCGGGTCTCGCGGATTTCGATCGCTTCCTTGGGCAGTTGCACCGCGATGGAGCTGGTGACGACCGGGATGGTGATCAGGAAGATGATGAGCAGCACCAGCATCACGTCGACCAGCGGCGTCGTGTTGATGGTGGAGACCACCTCGTCTTCCTCCCCGAACGGGGAGCCGGTCTGCATCGCCACGGGTCAGCCCTCGCCGGTTCGCCCCGACAGGGCCGAGCGCCCCCTCGGGGGGCAGCGCTGAGGGCGCGTGGGGGTCGTCATCTCAACCCTTGAATTTCACCGAAGCCAGCAACACCGAATGCAGGTCGCTGCCAAAGGCGCGCACGTCGTCCATCGCCGCCTTGTTGCGGCGGACCAGCCAGTTGTAGCCGAGCACAGCGGGCACGGCCACGGCAAGACCGAGGGCGGTCATGATCAGCGCCTCGCCGACCGGGCCGGCCACCTTGTCGATGGAGGCCTGCCCGGCCACGCCGATGGCTGTGAGCGCGTGGTAGATGCCCCAGACCGTGCCGAACAGGCCGATGAAGGGCGCCGTCGAGCCGACCGTGGCGAGGAAGGCCAGGCCGTCCTGCAGGCGGCTCTGCACGCGTTCCATCGCGCGCTGGATCGACATCGTCACCCAGCTGTGGAGGTCCACATGCTCGAACAGGCCACCGTGCTTCTTGGTGGCCTCGATGCCCGCCTCGGCGATGAAGCGAAAGGGGCTGGCCTGCTCCAGCGTGTCGGCCCCCTGGCGCACCGTGCCGGCGCTCCAGAAGCTCTTGGTGGCGAGCTTGGCTTGGCGCCCGATCTTGGCCTGCTCGATGACCTTGACGATGAGGATGTACCAGGTGCCCATCGACATGATCACGAGCACCAGCAGCACCGCCTTGGCCACGCCGTCGCTGGTACGCCAGAGCGATTCGAGACCGTAGGGGTTGAGGGTCGTCTCGGCGCCGTTGGGCGTGGCCGGCAAGGTCATGGGCGCCGGTGTCGTGGCGGCTGGCTTCGATGCCGGCGGGACCGCTTCGCTGGCCGCTCCGGGCGCGCTGGTGGAGGCCTGCGCCTGCGCGTCACGAACGGTGATGCCGGCGGCGGTCGTCATGAAGGCCATCGCCAACAGCAGGGCTGCCGCAGGACGAGAAAACGAACGCAACATGAGGTCTCCGGTGAACGCAGGGTCGAAAAATCGAAAGGCGGCCCATGCCGCCCGTGGGGAATGTACCGGAGCGCGGCCCTGCGTCGCTGAGGGCGCCGCCATAGGCCACCGACGCGCGCTGCCATGCCGCCCGCCTCGTCCGCAAGGCGGCGACCGGGATTTACGCGCTCGAACGGCACTTCTTTCCGCGCAGGCGGGGCGGTTCCTGGCAAGAGCCATATACTGCTGCTATATCCCAACTGGAGCTGCGTATGGCCATCAGCACCGTTTTCGTCAACAACCGGAGCCAGGCAGTTCGCCTTCCCGCCGAGGTGCGCTTCCCGAGCTCCGTCAAAAAGGTGGAAGTGCGGGTGGTGGGCGTCGAGCGCGTGATTTCGCCAGTGGATGCAGCGTGGGACAGCTTCTTCAGAAACGGACCGATGCCGACGGAAGACTTCATGCCGGAGCGAGCCAGCCAACATCAGGCGCCGCGAGAGCCGCTGGACGTGTAGCCGCCCGCCATGCTGACCTACATGCTGGACACCAACATTGCCGTTTACGTTATCAAGCGGCGCCCTCCCGGCGTGTTGGACGTTTTCAACCGACACCACGGGCGCATGGCGCTGTCTTCGATCTCGCTGGCGGAGCTGCTGCACG
Source organism: Methylibium sp. (assembly GCF_013817365.1). Lineage (GTDB taxonomy): Bacteria > Pseudomonadota > Gammaproteobacteria > Burkholderiales > Burkholderiaceae_C > Methylibium. The sequence goes on from NZ_JACDCU010000378.1 coordinate 3,600, forward strand.
GTGCGGAAAAAAGCATGGACCCCCCGCGCAACCTCGCAGTTGTCGAAGATTTCTGCAGCCGGCTGACCGTGCTCGACTACGGCTCCAACGCTGCTGCCCATTACGGCAGCATCCGCGCCCATCTGGAAAAGCGGGGCACGCCCATCGGCGTGAACGATCTGCACATTGCGGCCCACGCGCGCAGCCAGGGCTTTACCCTGGTCAGCAACAACCTGCGGGAGTTCGAGCGTGTACCGGGCTTGCTGATGGAAAACTGGATAGAAGACGCGCCATGAGTGATACGCAATTGCGTTCGATCAGCTAAGAACGCTGAGATTGATCGGGCCCTGCACGGGTCGGCAATCGGTCCGTTGCGGACCTGTGGTTGACAGCTATGCGAGCGCTCGGCGGGTGCAAAGCCGTGGGCGGGCGTGCGGCGGCGCGCCGGTGCGGCGGTCGGCCCGCAGGGCCGACTGCGCTGTGCTGCTCGGGCTTGCGGGCCGTCGCACAACTCGCTTCGTTCGCTGCGCTCA
>NZ_JACDCU010000379.1 GCF_013817365.1 Methylibium sp.
GGCGCACGTAGGTGGAGACGAGGCGCAGCGCATCGCGCGAGTTCAGGCGCTCCTTGGTCTGGCCCTGGAACTGCGGATCGAGCACCTTCGCGCTCAGCACGAAACTGGCGCGCGAGAACACGTCGTCAGGCATCAGCTTCACGCCCTTGGGCAACAGCGAATGCAGGTCGATGAAGCCCTTGATCGCGGTGAAGAGGCCGTCTTTCAAGCCCGATTCGTGCGTGCCGCCGGCGATGGTGGGAATCAGGTTGACGTAGCTTTCGCGCAGTGCGTTGCCTTCTTCGGTGAAGGCCACGCACCACGCGGCACCCTCGCCTTCCGCGAAGTTCTCGGTCTCGGTTTCGCGGGCGTAATGCGCGCCCTCGAAGAGCGGGATCACCGGGTCGGCGTTCAGGCTTTGCAGCAGGTAGTCGCGCAGGCCACCTTCATAGCGCCAGCTCTGCACTTCACCGGTTTTCTCGAAGGCAAGCGTCACCGTCACGCCCGGCATCAGCACCGCCTTGCTGCGCAGCAGGTGCACCAGTTCGGCCTTGGGCAGATCGACCGTGTCGAAGTACTTCGGGTCGGGCCAGGCCCGAACGCTGGTGCCCTGCCGGCGATCGGCGGCGCCGGCCTTGCGCGTGACGACCGCCTCCGTCACGTCGCCGCTGCCGAAAGCCAGCGTGGCGACCTTGCCTTCGCGAAACACCGTCACCTGCAGGCGCGTGGACAGCGCGTTGGTCACGCTCACACCAACGCCATGCAGTCCGCCCGAAAAGCTGTAAGCGCCGCCCGATCCCTTGTCGAACTTGCCGCCGGCATGCAAACGCGTGAACACGATCTCGACGACCGGCACTTGTTCTTCGGGATGCAGGCCGAAGGGAATGCCGCGGCCGTCGTCTTCCACGCTCACCGAGCCGTCGGCATGCACCGTCACGGCGATTCGCTGACCGTGCCCCGCGAGCGCTTCGTCTGCCGCGTTGTCGATCACCTCCTGCACGATGTGCAGCGGCGTCTCGGTGCGGGTGTACATGCCCGGACGCTGCTTGACGGGCTCGAGGCCCTTGAGCACACGGATCGATTCTTCGGCGTACTTGCCTTGCTTTGCCATAGGCGGCGGATTGTAGGGAGCGCCCTACACTCGCGCGCCATGAACGACCTCGAGCGCTATTTCCACGCCAACACCGGCAATCTCATCCACAAGTGGCACCACTTCTTCGAGATCTACGAGCGCCACTTCGCCCGTTTTCGCGGCCAGCCGGTGCACATGCTGGAGATCGGCGTGTACCAGGGCGGCTCGCTGCAGATGTGGAAGGACTACTTTGGTCCACAGGCGCACATCTACGGCGTCGACATCAACCCGGCCTGCCGCGAGCTCGAGGAAGACCGCGTCAACATCTTCATCGGCGACCAGGAAGACCGTGCTTTCCTGCGATCGGTGGCTGATGCCATGCCGCGCATCGACATCGTGCTCGACGACGGCGGCCACATGATGAGCCAGTTGCGCTGCACCTTCGAGGAGGTGTATCCGCGGGTCGATCCGAACGGCGTGTACATGGCCGAAGACCTGCTCACGTGCTACCGGCGCGAGTTCGGCGGCGGCATGGGCGCCAGCGCGAGCTTCATCGAATACAGCAAGGGGCTCATCGACCAGTTGCACGCCTGGCACTCCCAGCAACCGGCGCGCCTGGCGGTCAATGACTTCACCCGCAGCACTCATTCGCTGCACTTCTACGACAGCGTGCTGGCCATCGAGAAGCGCCCGATCGAGCCGCCGATGCACAGCAAGACCGGCACCGCGCGCCTGCCCGAGTACCGGCCGCCGCACGGCCCGGGCAGTCCATTGAAGCGCGCCCTGAGGAGCTTCGCCGGCCGTTGAGCGAGAACGGGAGGCTGGCGCAGCAGGCGGTCGCCGAGCCACTTCGCCAAGTGATCCCGGCGAAGCCGGGACTCGCCGTTCGATCGCTCACCGGGCGGGGCGTCTAGCCGGCAGGAACGGCGCCGCTTGGCTACAGTGCTCGCCATGAGCCAGCCCGTCGCGACCGCCAACCGACTGTCGATGACCCAGGTGCTGATCTGCGGTGCCGCCATCGTCACCTTGTCGATGGGCATCCGCCACGGCTTCGGCTTGTGGCTGCAGCCGGTCACCATGGACCGCGGCTGGTCGCGCGAAACCTTCGCCTTCGCGCTGGCGATCCAGAACCTGATGTGGGGCCTGACGGGCCCCTTCGCCGGCATGCTGGCCGATCGCTACGGCGCCTTCAAGGTGCTGCTGGCCGGCGCGCTGCTCTACGCCGGCGGGCTCGTGCTGATGGCGCTGGCCACTTCGGGCCTAGCCTTCACCGGCAGCGCCGGTTTGATGATCGGCATGGCCCAGGCGGGCACCACCTACGCCATCGTCTACGGCGTGATCGGCCGCAATGTGGCGCCAGACAAACGCTCGTGGGCGATGGGCATCACCGCAGCGGCCGGCTCCTTCGGCCAGTTCCTCATGGTGCCGGTGGAGAACTGGCTGATCGGTGCCTTCGGCTGGCAGCAGGCCTTGATCGTGCTCGGCTGTCTGGCGCTGGCGATCGTGCCGCTCGCCTTCGGCCTCAAGGAGCCGGCCGCCCCAGCACCGGTCGGCAGCCAGCAAAGCATCGGCCAAGCCGTGCGCGAGGCCTTCGGCTACCGCAGCTTCCAGTTGTTGATGGCGGGCTATTTCGTGTGCGGCTTCCAGGTCGTGTTCATCGGCGTGCACATGCCGAGCTACCTCAGGGACAACGGGCTCACGCCCGACGTGGCGACCACCGCGCTGGCCCTGATCGGCCTGTTCAACGTGTTCGGCACCTACGCCGCCGGATCGCTCGGCCAGCGCTTGCCCAAGCCACTCCTCCTGAGCTCGATCTACGCGCTGCGGTCTGTGGCGATCGTGGCCTTCCTGCTGTTGCCGCTCACGCCGATGAGCGTGTACGTCTTCTCCGCGGTGATGGGCGTGCTGTGGCTTTCGACGGTGCCGCTGACCAACGCGATGGTCGCGCAGATCTTCGGAGTCAAGCACTTCTCGATGCTCGGGGGCTTCGTGTTCCTGTCGCACCAGATCGGCAGCTTCCTCGGCGTGTGGCTGGGCGGCCGGCTCTACGACAGCACCGGCAGCTACGACGTGGTCTGGTGGATGGCGGTCGGGCTCGGCGTCATGGCCGCCCTGCTCAATCTGCCGGTGCGAGAAACCGCGATCGAACGCGGGTCGGTGCAGCCGGCATGATGGGCGCATGAAGACGACACCGCTTCGCCGCGCCGGACTTTGGGCGCTTGCCGCCGGCGCGCTGGCCGGCGTGTTCCTGGCCTACCGGCAGCCCGACCTGATGGTCGATCTGGCCAACCGGGTGTGGAGCTGTTTCTGACGTGACTCCCGCACACGCCGGCCTCGCGCCATCACCGTGGGTCCGGCGCTGGGCGGCGCTGCTGCCGCCGCATGCGAACGTGCTCGATGTGGCTTGCGGCACGGGCCGACATGTGCGCTGGCTGGCTTCGCTCGGCCACCGCGTCACCGGCATCGACCGCGATGCCGCAGCGCTCGAGCCGCTGCGTGCGCTCGGCGAAACCATCGTGGCCGACATCGAAGCCGGCGCCTGGCCGTTGCCCGATCGGCAGTTCGACGCGGTCGTCGTCACCAACTACTTGTGGCGTGCCCGGCTGCCCGACATCGTCGCCAGCGTCGCACCCGGCGGCCTGTTGATCTACGAAACCTTCGCGGTCGGCAACGAATCGGTCGGCAAGCCTTCCAACCCCGACTTCCTGCTGCGTCCCGGCGAATTGTTGAGCGTGGTGCAGGAGAGCGCGGCGGGCGACTGGCGCGTGCTCGGCTTCGAAGACGGCTTCCTCGACGCGCCCCCGCGCTTCGTGCAGCGCATCGCCGCGGTGCGCGAGCATCCCTCGACCACGACGCCGGCGCGATACCCGCTGTAGCCTCGGCGTTCAGCTGTCAGCAGCGGCTGGTTAAAATCTCGCTATTGCGAGGATCACGTCATGAAACCCATCGTTGGCAGCATCGTTGCGCTCGTCACGCCGATGCTCGAGGACGGCAGCGTGGACTATCCCGCGCTGCGCCGTCTGATCGACTGGCACATTGCTGAAGG
>NZ_JACDCU010000380.1 GCF_013817365.1 Methylibium sp.
AGCCTGCATCGAATCGGCACTTCGCGGGCTCGATGCCCGCGAAGTGCCTTCTTTCTATCAAGAGGGACGGTGCCTCTTGCAAAGCCGTGGGCGGGTGTGCGGCGGCGCGCCTGTGCGGCGGCGAGCAGCGCAGGGCTTGCGGGCAGCGCGCGCAGCGCGCTTCGTCAACTGACTCGTCGCACCTGTCTGAGCGCAGTGAGCGCAGCGAACGAAGCGAGTTGTGCGACGGCCCGCAAGCCCGAGCAGCACAGCGAAGTCGGCCCGCAGGGCTGACCGCCGAGCCGGCGCGCTGCCGCACACCCGCCCACGGCTTTGCCCCGTCCGACCCTCGTGCAAGCGTCAGCCCACAACCCGCCCTCCCGTGCAACGCCGCCGGCCACCCAGATCTCGACGCATCGCGATGTCGCGAAAACCGGCTTTCGCAAGCAGGCCCGCCACCGCCTCGGCCTGCTCGAAGCCGTGCTCCAGCAACACCCAACCGCCGGGCTCGAGTCGCGCCGGCGCCTGGGCAGCGATGCGGCGGATGGCATCCAGGCCGTCGGTGCCGGCGGTCAACGCCTGTCGCGGCTCATGGCTCAGCGCTTCAAGATGGATGTCCCCCTCGGCGATATAAGGCGGGTTGCTCACGATCAACTCGAAGCGGCGCCCGGCCAGCGCCTCGAACCAGTCGCTCTTCAGCCATTCGACCCCCAGGCCGAGCCGCTCGCCATTGCCCCGCGCAACCGCCAATGCCGCCGCGCTGGCATCGACTGCCGTGATGCGTGCGAGCGGCCGGTGCCGCGCCAGTGCCAGTGCGATGGCGCCGCTGCCGGTGCCGAGGTCGGCGACCCGCATGCTGATGTCGACCGGCAGCAGTTCGAGCGCCCATTCGACCAGCGTTTCGGTGTCGGGCCGCGGCACCAGCACGTCGGGCGTCACGGCCAGCGGCAGGCCGAAGAACTCCTTTTCGCCGAGCAGGTAGGCGAGGGGCTCGCCCTGCGCGCGCCGTTCGAGCAGCGCCTGAAAGCGCGTCTGTGCCTCGCCTTCGAGTGCCGCCTCGTCGTGCGCGAGCAGCCAAGCGCGCGGCTGCCGCAGCACAGCGCTCAGCAGCGCCTGCGCATCGAGCCGATCGACGCCGTGCCCGCGCGCCGTGCGCAACGCCGCTGCCACGGTGTGCAGGCCGGAGGGCCCGGCGTTCACCGGTCGCCGATCTCCAGCTCGGCCAGCTGCTCGGCCTCGCGCGCCGCAACGAGCGCACGCAGCACCGCAGAGAGGTCCCCGTCGAGGATGGCGCCGAGCTGATACAGCGTGAGATTGATACGGTGGTCGGTCAGCCGGCCCTGCGGAAAGTTGTAGGTACGGATGCGATCGCTGCGGTCGCCGCTGCCGATGAGGCCCTTGCGCGTGGCCGCTTCACGGGCCTCGCGTTCGATGCGCTCGCGGTCGCGCAGCCGCGCGGCCAGCACGGCCATCGCCTTGGCCTTGTTGCGGTGCTGCGAGCGGTCGTCCTGACATTCGGCGACAAGCCCTGTCGGCAGGTGGGTGATGCGCACCGCCGAATCGGTCTTGTTGACGTGCTGGCCGCCGGCGCCGCTGGCGCGGTAGGTGTCGATGCGCAGCTCGGCCGGATTGAGCGTGACCTCCTGCGTTTCGTCCGGCTCGGCCAGCACGGCCACGGTGCAGGCGCTGGTGTGGATGCGGCCCTGCGTCTCGGTGGCCGGCACGCGCTGCACGCGATGGCCGCCCGATTCGAAGCGCAGCCAGCCGAACACGCCGAGCAGGGGCGCGCCGGCGCTCGCCGTCGGGCCCTCGATGCGCAGCACCGCCTCTTTATAGCCGCCCAGATCGCTCTCGCTGGCGCTGACGAGCTCGAGCTTCCAGCCCTGCCGTTCGGCGTGACGGCTGTACATGCGCAGCAGGTCGCCGGCAAACAGGGCCGACTCGTCGCCGCCGGTGCCGGCGCGGATTTCCAGGAAGGCGTTGCGCGCGTCGTCGGGATCGCGCGGCAGCAGCAGGCGCTGCAGTTCGACCTCCAGGCGCTGAAGCTCGTCTTGCGCAGAGGTGGTTTCCTCGGCGGCCATTTCGGCCATCTCCGGGTCGGCGGCCATCTCGTTCGCGGCAGCCAGATCGCGTTCGCGCTGCGCATGCCGGTCGCGGCGCTCCACGATGCCGGCGACCTCCTGATGCTCGCGGCTGAGCGCACGAAAGCCGGCGGCGTCGCGCATCACGGCCGGGTCGGCCAGCAGCGAGTCGAGTTCGGCCAGCCGGTGCGTGTAGCGGTCGAGTTGCTGGCGCAGGGCGGGTTTCATGAGGAGGAAGACGGACAAAGAAGTGTGCCGCCGCAAGAGGAACGCAGCCGCAAGGACCGCGGCCGTGCGGCTGCGGCGCTAGAGCGCTTCGCCGTTCTCGTCGAGCGCAAAGACGGCGCCGCGGGGCTCGGGCCCGCGCAGGAAGAGGCGCGAGACGGTCTCGCTCAGTTGTTCGCGCTGCGCCGGTGCGGCGCTGCCCAGCTCAGTCAGCGTGCCGTGCAGCATCTTTTGTGTCAGGCCGCGGGCCAGCGCGTCGAGCACCGCGTCGACGCTTTCGCCGCGGGCGAGCAGCTTGTGCGCGCGCGCGATCTCGGTGCTGCGCCAGTCGTCGGTCTGCGCCTGCAGTGCGCGGATCAACGGCACGGTGCCGCGCTGATCGAGCCAGTGCACGAAGCTTTGCACGCCGGTCTCGATGATCACTTCGGCCTGCGCCACTGCGGCCTGGCGCTTCTCGCCGGCGCCCTGCACGATCTCCGACAGGTCGTCCACGGTGTAGAGGTACACGTCGCCGAGCTGGGCGACTTCGGGTTCGATGTCGCGCGGCACGGCCAGATCGACCATGAACATCGGCCGGCGTCGGCGCGCCTTGAGCGCACGCTCCACCGCCCCCAGGCCGATCAGCGGCAGCGAGCTGGCCGTGCACGTCACGATGACGTCGAACTCGTGCAGCCGCGCCGGCAGGTCGGCCAGGCGCATGGCCTCGGCGCCGAAGCGCAGGGCCAGCTTCTCGCCGCGCTCGATCGTGCGGTTGGCCACCGTGATCCTGGCCGGCGCGCGCGCGGCGAAGTGGGTGGCGGCCAGTTCGATCATTTCGCCGGCGCCGACGAACAGCACCTGGGTTTCGCGCAGGTCCTCGAAGAGCTGCGACGCCAGCCGCACCGAGGCGGCCGCCATGCTGATCGAATGCGCGCCGATCTCGGTGGAGGTGCGCACCTCCTTGGCCACGGCGAAGCTGCGCTGGAACAACTGGTGCAGGGTGCTGCCCAGCATGCCGCAGGCGTCGGCCTCGCGCACGGCCTGCTTCATCTGGCCGAGGATCTGCGGCTCGCCGAGCACCATGGAATCCAGGCCGCTGGCCACGCGAAAGGCATGGCGCGCCGCCTCGCTGCCCTGCAGCACATAGGCGTGGTGCGTGAGCGCATCGGCGCCGATGCCGCCCACGCCGGCCAGCCACTCGAGCGCCGGGCGCATCAGGCGCGGCTCGGCGGCGCAGTACAGCTCGGTGCGGTTGCAGGTGGAAATGATGGCCGCCTCGGCGGCCGGCGAGCGGCCGGAGGCGATCAGTCGTTCCTGCAGGCCTTGCAAGGTCGGTGCGATCTGTTCGGGCGTGAACGCAAAACGACCGCGCAGATCGAGCGGCGCGGTCGTGTGGTTCAGGCCCAGCGCGAACACCGACATGCCGAGATTATAAAATGCGGGTCTTCTCCAGGCATTGCGCTGCCGACAGCGGCCCCGACCTTCGCGCACCCCTCGCGTCCGGACCGCTCCGCCGACCCGGCCCGCCGCCATGACCGCTTCTCTCGCTCTCATTCACCTGATGAACTTCGTGCTGCCCGCGCTGATGCTGGGCTTCGTCGCCGCCGGGCTGGCGAAGCTGGTGTGGCGGCGCGCACTCAAACCCGTGCCGCTGCTGCGGCTGGGCGGCTGGGCCAGCGGTGCTGCTTTGCTCGCGCTCATCGGCGGCTTGTTGCTGACCGGTCGCGACGGCGCGATGGCGACCTACGGCGCGATGGTGGTGGCCTGCGCCGCGGCGCTGGGTTGGGCCGGCTGGGCGCGGCGATGAGCTACA